>JBCCXG010000821.1:0-2889 GCA_039191945.1 Bacteroidota bacterium | reverse complement strand
GCTTGTCAAACGGACACAGACCGTAATAATTAGTTGTAGTTGTGGCCGTGTTCCTGAGCTCCTCCCACAAGTGAGATCGAGAAATTCATATTGAGGTACAAAAACTTGCCCAATGCGCTGTTGAGCATTTTATCAATCTTCCGTGCGCTTGCCTCCTCTGCGGTGGCCCAGAGCCAGGAGTTGAACAGGACGACGCTTTGGATTCTTTCCGACTGCTCGATACCCGCGCCCAATCCAATGGGTCCTCCAAAGTCGTGCACGACCAGGGTGATGTCTTGTAGGTCCATTTTGCGCATAAATTCGCTAAGGTTTTTCGCGTGCCATTGCGGTGTACCGGGTAGGAGGTCCGGATGCTCAGATAACCCAAAGCCCAAATGGTCGATCGCAATGCAACGATAGCTTTTGGAAAGTGCCTTGATAAAATCTCGATACAAAAAGGACCAGGTTGGGGTGCCGTGCACGAATAGTAGGGTTCGCCCATGGCCTTCTTCTACGTAGTGCATATTGCCTGCTTCGAGGCGCACATACCTGCTCTCGAAAGGATAAAGTGCGGTGTCGATCCAGGATTGAGTGTGTGTTGTCGTACTCATAATTGATAAGATTCAGAATTAATTGACCGTTGAATAGCTTCTATTTTGAAGCAAAGGTCGATGGCTTACCTGATCTTAATCTTGGTATGGACCAACTTGTCAGATCTTGATGCTATTGTACAGCTTGCTGAAGTTGGTGGCGTCGATGCGGAGATAGGAGGCCAAATCCTTGTGAGTCACTAATCGGAAAAGGTGAGGGCTTCGGCGTGTAAAGATTTTGAAGCGCTCGTGAATGTCATATACCATCAGTTCATGGTAGCGCTCCAGCATACCAATCAACAGGTGCTCAGTGCCCTTTCGAAATAGGGTTTCTATCGCACGATGCTCGTGCATCAGTTGCTGATGTTTTTCAAAAGGAAGCCGTAAAAAAGAACTTTCGGTAATTGTTTCCAAATAGTACCTGGACGGTGTCTGCGTCAGAAAGGATTCCGGGATGCCACTGAACGATGGCGCGTAAGTAAAAGCCATGATGTGTTGCTTGTCATCATGCCGGTGATAAGCTTTCTGCACGCCTTCGAGGACGAAATACAAGTACCTCTCCGTCTCACCCGGAGCGGTCATAATGGTTCTTTTTGGTGCACGGTATGCCGTCCAATGGGAAATGTATTCATCCAAAATGTCGGGATCGGTGGGAGATATTTTATTGAAGAAGTCCTTCATTGTTTAGCATCTTCATGCCCCTCCTTCAAACCAAGAAAACCGACAATAGTGCTTGATCATGTTATTCAATACCTCTCTCTTCTAGTCTCCCAATGATCTCCCCCTGGTGGGCCCCCCAATTCCTAATCTCGCTGAGTATGGGAACAAAGGTTTGGCCAAAATCAGTCAACTGATAATCCACCTTCCTGGGCCGGCCACCGTGATCCGTCCGGAGTAAGATGCCGTCTTGCACCAAGGCTTGTAACTGCAGGCTCAGCATCTTTTCTGTAATGTCAGGAATGAAGGCCTTGATCTCGCCGAACCGAATAGGGCCATCGTGTAGGTGGACATACCATAAAATAATGGCCTTCCATTTTCCACCGATGAAATTCATGGTTACGCTCAGCGGACAATGGAATATCTGATGATCGATGTGATAGACGTATTCTTTACCTTCTACTAACATGATGAATGCTTCAAGAATTCCTGACCTTCACGCAGATACTGTAAAAATTACAGTAACGCAGTACAAGCTATTCAAAATCCAGGATAATCAACCAATGATTCGCCAGTCTTACGGGGCAGATGCCCAAGGCCATTTCCTATCTCGACCTTGTCACTTTCTTCCGCCCAGATCCATCTTGGCGTGCGTACTCCTTTCGTAATCAAACTTGCCGGAGACGGGCTTCCGACCGTACAATTCATCCAACTCCTCCATGCTCGGATAGGGAGCTCTTCCGGTCATGCTATGGGCGACTTTCATTTTGTTCCAAACGTCAAAGTTGGGCTGATCATCTTCACTGTAGCGGGGGTCGGGGACCATGGGTAGTCTCTCCATTTTGGTAATCTCAATACTTGGAAAGTCAAAGTCGACCACGACTTTTCCCAATAACAGATAGCAGCCAAGCCCCTTGAACGGATACTTCTTAAGAGTAGGTGGGAAGTGAACGGTATCAAAATAGCCGCCTTCGACATCAATCCAGGTGCCGAAGTTCATCTTCAGCTTCCCATCTCTCCTCTTGATCGGGACATCCTTGATGGATACCAGATAGCCTAACATTCGCACCTCCTGGTTCACGTGCTTAAGCAGGTCCTTGACCAGTACATCTCCTCTGAATTGCGTCTTGAGCAGATTGAAAGGAGACATCGTCACGGGATAGCCAAGACCTTCCAATTCGTCAAAGGCATCGGCGATGGGATCATTGGCTATGTCGGGAAACGCAAAGTTTTTGGTCGCGACATCAAAAAGCTGCTTGGAAGGCTGCTCTTTGGGTTGATGGTTGAAATACTTTTTGGCATCGATGATGAGGTGACCTTTGGCTCGATTCCATCCTCGGCAGGCTCCCACATAGATGAGATGTGTGGTTTCGTCGTAGGTAATGCCCGTACGCTCGATGAAGGAGATCAGGTCTTGGTAAGGTCCATTTTTCGCTCGCTCTTCGGGGATGGTTTCGATCATTTTTAGCGTCAGGTGGATCACTTGATTCAATCCGAGATAGATGGACGTATCTCTCAATGAAGTAAGTGGTTGGCTCTTATTGATATCTGGCGGTTCGATTTGTGCCCCCAATATTCTGGCCTCGTTGATGTAAACCTCAGGACGGTAAAACCCGCCATTGTTGTTGATCACCCCCGTAATGAATTCTAGTGGGTAGTAGGC
>JBCCXG010000820.1:0-2915 GCA_039191945.1 Bacteroidota bacterium | reverse complement strand
TTTCGATAGTGCCATGGAGATTCCTCTGCCTGGCTCTAAGTTCCTGTTTTTCTCTATCTTCCATCAGGCAAAAAGAAAAATCGCAAAATCAATGGCATACTTCAATATTGATGCCCGTCAGCAGAACACTTACGACGCGATCGTAATTGGCTCAGGCATCAGTGGCGGCTGGGCAGCAAAAGAGCTCTGCGAAAATGGTCTGAAAACGCTAGTCCTCGAGCGGGGACGACTGGTAGAGCACATTAAGGACTACCCTACCATGAACAACGACCCGTGGGATTACCCTAATCGAGGCACAATCGGTCCGGAAGATCGCAAAAAATATTACAAGAACATTCGGACCGGCTTCATTGGTGAGGACACAAAGCACTTCTTCGCCAATGACCAGGAAAACCCCTACACGGAAGTAAAGCCGTTTTTGTGGGTGCGTGGTCATCAGACCGGCGGCCGTTCCCTACTTTGGGGTAAGCAGTGCTATCGCTGGAGCGAGATAGACTTTGAAGCCAACGCCAAGGATGGCTTTGGTATTGATTGGCCCATTCGCTCCGAAGATTTGGCCCCGCGGTCTTCCTATGTCGAGAAGTTTGCCGGCATCAGCGGAGAGGCCCTCGGACTCCCGCAGTTGCCGGATAGCGAATTCCTACCTCCTATGGAAATGAACTGTGCCGAGAAACACATCAAAGGCCGGATCGAAGAAGCATTCCCAGGACGGCACATGATCATCGGGCGCGCGGCCCACCTCACCAAACCCATTAACGGCCGAGGTCAGTGTCAGTACCGCAATCGTTGCAGCCGCGGTTGCCCATATGGAGCGTATTTCAGCAGCAACGCAGTAACGCTACCGGCCGCAGCAGCGACAGGCAATCTGACCCTACGACCCTATTCCATCGTGCAGTCGATCATTTATGACGAGGATAAGGGTAAGGCGAGCGGTGTAAGGATTATCGATGCGGAAACCAATGAGGTGATAGAATTCCAGTCCCGTATCGTATTCTGCAATGCTTCTACCCTCAGCACCACACAGATACTGCTCAACTCAACATCTAACCGCTTCCCGGAAGGCATGGGGAATGATAGTGGAGAACTGGGACACAACCTCATGGACCATACGTACCGAATCGGTGCGACCGGCACATTGGAGGGTTTTGAAGACAAGTACTACAAAGGGCGCCGTCCGAATGGCATCTATATCCCTCGTTACGTGAACGTAGACGATGATACGAAGTCCGACAAATTCGTTCGAGGTTTCGGCTATCAAGGCGGGGCGCATAGAGCAGGTTGGGGTCGCGGCGCCAATGAAACGGACTTCGGGGGTGATTTCAAGGATCGCATGATGCAGCCCGGTGGATGGGAGTTCTTCATCACCGGCTTTGCTGAATGCTTACCGTACCACGACAACAAAGTCACGCTTGATACGGACAACCTGGACAAATGGGGGCAGCCCACCTTGGCCATAGATTGCGAATTCAAGGAAAATGAAAAAGCCCTAAACCGTCAGATCAAGCAAGACGCGGTGGAGATGCTTGAGCGGGCTGGACTAGACAATATTGTCGGCTTTGACAAAGAACACGAGCCCGGTTTTGGCATTCATGAGATGGGCACGGCACGCATGGGACGAGACCCCAAGACTTCCGTCCTGAACGGCACGAATCAAATCCACGGAGTGAAGAATGTCTTTGTGACGGATGGTGCCTGTATGACCTCATCCTCTTGCGTCAACCCCTCTCTTACTTACATGGCCCTCACCGCACGTGCCGCCGACCATGCCGTTTCTGAATTGAAAAAGAATAACCTCTAGTGACCATGGATAGAAGATCAGCACTCAAAAATGCGGCCTTCGGCGTAACGGGTTCTGCGCTGACACCAGTATTCTTTTCACTTTTGCAGTCCTGTCAGGAGGTGGATCGACTGGCTTGGCAGCCCGTTTTCCTGACGGAACCAAGGGCCCGGTTCCTCAGTGCCTTCGTAGATACTTTACTTCCAACAACCCAGACGCCTGGCGGGCTGGACGTCAAAGTTGATATTTTCATCGATCGGATATTTGGGGAGATCCAAGATGAAGACGGGCAAAATGGAGCCAATAGTGGCCTGGATAAGCTGAATGAACTTGCCATGAGCACTAAGGGGCAAACGCTGTCGGAATTGTCGAAAGCGGCCCGTACCGAGGTTTTTCGCACATTCGAATCCGAGGACAAAGGGCGGTTTCAGCCCGGCGTATGGGGTACGTCGGTTGGAGAAGGGCAGCCTCCCGGGTTTTATCGCTCCCTGAAGTCAATGGCCCTATGGGGATACTTCAGCTCCCAAGAAATCGGTAAGGAGGTCCTCAATTACGATCCCATTCCCGGGGTATACCAGGGATGTATATCACTAGAGGAAGTGGGTCGACTCTGGAGTTTTTAAAATGAGGGAACGCTACTGATCTTTTGGTTGAGATAATCGGCAAAGGTCTCGTCGGTCCCTGGCTTTTGGCGTATATAGTGATGAGGCCGATGGCTCTCCCCTGGTATCCATCGGCTGCCTTGTAACGAATCAAAGGACAAGTAACCCTCCTCACCCTTAGTAAGGAAATCACCGTATCCCTCCGCGGCGAAGAAGACTGCGGCCAGGTCCCAGCTCGGTCGCTGCTGTTCCATCGTATGATTGAAAACATTCCAAAGCCAATCCCGGTAGGCGGTCCGGACAATATTGCCGGATGGCGTGGGAATCAATGAAGATCCTGTCATAACCGTGCTCCCTGCATCGATAAAGTAACTAGGGACATCCAACTCGTTGACCAGTAGCGCGGTGTATTTTGCTGTACCATTTCTGAAAAAATTCCAGTCTTGTGAAAAGACCACCTCTGGCCGGTCATAGGCATTGAGCGCGCCAAGGGCGACCCATCTTTTCAGTTTCCTCTGAAGCAGCGTTCTGCCAGA
>JBCCXG010000819.1:0-2930 GCA_039191945.1 Bacteroidota bacterium | reverse complement strand
CAAAAAGACATGGAGCGGGTGACGGCGATCCATCAGGCCATCGGTCACCGGACGACGCCGTACACGAGCGATGGCAAGATTCCCTATTACTTTGATGCCAATGGTAGGTATCAGGAGAAAGATACATTGCTCAGATGGCTGGACCATGTAAAAAAGATTGGCGCACATGATCAGTTGGTAGTCGTGGAAGAGCCCTTTGCGGAGCATCTCGAATTCGACGTGAGTGACATTGATGCACGATTAGCCGCAGATGAAAGTGCCCATACTGACGAGGATTCCCTCAAGCGGATCCAGATGGGATATCGTGCCATCGCGCTGAAAGCCGTGGCAAAAACCATGAGCATGACCATGAAAATCGCACAAGTGGCGCATGATCACGATGTGCCCTGCTTCTGCGCTGACCTGACGGTGAATCCCGTGCTTGTAGACTGGAACAAGACCGTCGCTGCCAGGCTTGCTTCGTTCCCCGGCATGGCGAACATGGGCCTGATGGAAACGAACGGCCACCAGAACTACAAGGAATGGGACCGCATGCGCACCTACCTGCCTCATCCCGAAGCCAAATGGACCAAACCTGTGGATGGCGTCTTCCCATTGGATGAGCAGTATTATGAGCGAAGTGGTGGGATTTTGGAGCCTTCGGAGCATTACCGGGGGTTGGTTCGGCCTCCGAAAGGGAGTTATTGATCGAGAAGATGGATGCTGATCACATCAGTGTATACCGGAGGTAGGATCCTAATTTCAAGCTACTCACTATCCTAATCTTGCCTTACAAAGGCCCCTGACGATCCACCTTTTTGCCCTCCAGAATGCACATCGTCGACTTTGGTGTCCGGCCTTGCGGCGGCGGAGCTCGTCTTTTATTCATCCCTCAACGCTTCCACTGGATTACAAAAAGCGGCCTGCACGGTGTGATAGCCCACAGTGATTCCCGCAAAAGCCAATAAGATCAACCACGTCATCGCAAATGGAATAGCATTCAGGTCAAAGTGATAAGCATAGCCTTCTAACCAACGAAGCGCTAGGAAATAAGTAATGGGTGCTGCTATCAGCGAGGCCACACCTATAAGTACCAAGAAGTCGGTGAAGAGCAGCCGAGCAATGCTGAGCGAGGTGGCTCCCAATACTTTTCGCACTCCTAATTCCTTTATTCGCCGAGTGGCTATATGAGCAGCTAAACCGTAAAGTCCCAAGCAGGCGATGAGCATAGCCAATAGAGAGAAAACCATAGTGAGCTTTGCCGTTTTTGTGTCTTCGGCATATTCCGTATTGTAGATGTCTGCGAAGTAACGGTATTCGAAAGGGTAGCTAGGTTCAAAGCTTTCATAAACATCTTCAATGGCCATTATGGTGCTCACCAAGCCACCTGAGATACGCACCGCAAGCGTCGGATAATCGGGACTTAAAACGATTTGCAAGGGCTCAATCTCTTGTCGCAATGACTGGATATGAAAATCCTTGACAACACCAATTACAGTTCCAATTTGGCCATTTTGCTTGATCATTTCCCTTCCTAAGGGGTCTTGCCAACCCAAGGATTTCACTGCTGCTTCATTCAAGATGATGGCAGATTCATCTGTTTTGATTTCCGGATCAAACAATCTTCCGGCTTTGAGTTCAAGTTCGTACACATCAAAGAAGTCATGGGTAATCCCTAGCATGTACATCGGAATACGTTCTGCATCGTCGATACCTGGCCAATTTGCCTCGGTATTTGTGGTAACATTGGTGGGCAAGGACCAACTGGAGGCGACTGCCTCTACTCCAGGGAGTTTTTCAAGTTCCTCCATATAAGAAGGCATCCCTTCAGCAATACGATTGTCTACTATACTTAAAACCAATACTTGCTCACGTGTATATCCGGTATCCAAGGTATTGATAAAAGACAGCTGTTTTTGTAAGACGATAGTACATGAAATCAGAATGGCTGAAAGTCCGAATTGTACGATTACCAACCCGCTTCTCAAATAGCCCGAATTCTTGAAACTTCCCCTTTTGTTGATAGCGAAAAGGGGGTTAAATGAAGACATGACAAGCGCAGGGTAGAGTCCCGAGGCCAGGGCAATCAGCAGTCCAAAAATTAGTATTTGAAGCCAGAAAATTGGGTTGAGAAAATCAAATGATAGCGGCCTGTTAACGAAAGCGGAAAAAGCCGGCAAGAGTGCATAAGCCAGCAAAAGAGCTAGAAATAGCGAAAGGAATACAAGCAGACTCGATTCAATTAGGAACTGGCTGAGCAAGCTCCATCGATCGGCTCCCATGATCTTACGGATGCCGATTTCCTTCATACGAACCATGGCTCTCGCTGTAGCCAAGTTCACGTAGTTGATACCTGCCATGAGAAGTACGGCAAAAGCAATACCCGTGAAGATATGGAGTCTGCTAGCATTAGCTTGCGGTCCCATACTGCCATTGATATTCTCCGAGAAGTGAACCTCTGACAAGCTTTGTAAATAATAGGTATACAATTGACCGTCTTCATCCATGGGATCGTTAGCATACTTTTCTCTGATTGAAAAGAGCTTTTGTTCCAAGACTTCGATGTCAATGTCTTCCTGCAGCAATAGGTAGGTATAGTAAGGGTTGTTATTCCAACGGCTCAAGTCTTGATCAAAGGCATTCATAGCCCACTCAAAATTCACGACAACGTCCATAACGAAGTGGGAATTCGAAGGCATATCCTTGAAGACTCCTGAAATGGTCAACGGGACTTCAGCCCGGAAAATCACCGTTTCGTTGACCACGTCCGTGCGGCCAAAGTACTTCTTAGCAAATGTCTCGGAAACAGCAATGCTGGGGCCAGTGCCTAACGCTTGGCTTTCACTTCCATTCAATAGTTCTAGTGAGAAAATCTCAAATACGCTGGGATCAACGGCATAAATGGCAGGCTCCACAAACCTTTGATCATTAGCCACCATCAACTGGTCTCT
>JBCCXG010000818.1:0-2931 GCA_039191945.1 Bacteroidota bacterium | reverse complement strand
CGTAACTGCCGAATCTCTCAAAACCGCACTAGACACCAAAAAAGAAGAGTGGCGTGCCAAAGCCTCCGATGAAATCAAAAGAATCTACACCGAAGGCATAGCGTCCGTTGAGGCAAGTGATCTGTGGCAAAGTGTGCTAAAGGAGGGAGACGTGGCCATCGATTTCGAACTGATTAATGCTACCGGGAAGTCCGTGTCACTCAGAGAAACACTGAAAAATGGCCCGGTGATCCTCACCTGGTATCGTGGAGGTTGGTGCCCGTATTGCAACCTTACCCTTCAGTATCTGCAACGCGTACTACCGCAATTTCAGGCGGAAGGCGCAACACTCATCGCCTTGACGCCAGAAGTACCAGACAAGTCACTATCCACCAAAGAGAAGCATCAATTAGCTTTTGAAGTCTTGTCTGATCTTGACAACAACGTGGCGCGGTCTTACGGGATCATCTTCAAGCTGACGGAAGAGGTCGCTGAGAAATATCAAAATGCCTTTGACCTGGCGGCTTACAATGGCAACGAAGACGCCGAATTACCCCTTGCCGCGACCTACGTCATTGGTCAGGACCAGATTATTAAGTACGCATTCCTCGACGCAGAGTACCGTAATCGAGCAGAGCCGGAAGCTATTTTGAAAGTACTACAAGCGCTGTAGTTGCCAAGCTGCCTACGCTACTAAAATGGGTCGGAGTATTTTAAATCGGAATAGATGGAGGAGCCTGTCAGCGTTTCCAGAAATGCGACAAGTGCCTCTTTCTCTTCATCCGAAAGTTGGAGGTTTTGCATCCGGTTGCCCCCTCCGAGTCGTCGATCGAGATTCGTGTTGGAAGCATTATTTTCAATCCGATCATAATGCTCAATGACTGATGCGAGGTCAGCAAAGGCGCCATTGTGCATCAATGGACCATTCAGTTCACCCTCAGGGTTTATCAGGTCGCGGAGCGAAGGCGCTCGGGTGATCTCGAGTTCTAAATCGCCAGTTCCGTCTAGGCTGCTAATCACTCCATTGTTACGTGTATCAGGGTCAATATCGAACTCCGGTGCCCTGTGACAGCCCTGGCAACCAGCGCCTCCATCGTCCGGTGGACGAAGAAAGAGTGTTTTCCCAAGGTTTTCCAGTGATGAGAAGTTGGGGAAATCGTCGTTGATATTTCTGACCTGTGCCATGCCCTCATCAAAAGGGCTGTCAAAGGACTGAATACTTCGTACAAATTGTGCCAATGCCTGCTGCATTCGGTCTTCCGTGATCTCAGGATCGCCAAAAGCTAGCGTGAACAGCTCAGTGTAATACGACTCTAAGGACAGTTTGACAATCAAATCCTCGATCCCCGGATCACCATCAGACCCGCTGAAGCCCATTTCGATGTGATCCTGAATCGGTTGGGTGGTCTGCGCCTCCAGGGTTTGGGCGCGCTCGTCCCAAAAGAAACGTTCCTCCTCAGCAAAGCGACTATTGACCAGTCGCATCGAGTGGCGCCCCGTCGTGCCATTGACACCGGCACTAGCTACCTCCGGGTCACTAAATGCGAAAGCCTGCTGATGGCAACTGGCACACGATACTGTATTGTCGATCGACATCTTTTTGTCATAGAACAAAACCCGTCCGAGGGTCGCTCCGGCATTAGTGATGACATTCGTACCTGTATTGTCTTCCCTAATGTAGTTGGGATAGGCCTGGTTGGCGTAATCTTCGAGGTTGTCAAGGTCTATGCGTCCTCCAAAGGTCTCGGAGACCGCAACCTGTCGATTGAGCAAGGAAACATCTTCTTCTGTATCACCATCGCTATTGCAAGAAATGGCGGAAGCGAGTAGCATCGTAAGGATGACTACGTGTGACTGGCGGTGTCTGGTAATCATGTTAGTATAGAGAGTGTGATCATTAATACGACTAATGGTCATCATTAATTGCACTAATTAGGAAATTTTAACGAATAACCCTCGGTGAAAGCGACGAATGCCCTCTTTAGCCAGATGAGCTGAAGGAAATGCCTGATGTCACCAGACCAGTGCAAAATCAACTTTGTCGGTCCTTATCGTGCTTCGGCAACAGAACAAGCAGCCAACCCATCTCCGACTACTCGGAGGATCAATCACCACTCCCAGCAAAGGGATCGGCGTATTTTGGGTTTGTGTAAATCGAAGAGCCCGTTAATGTCTTCAAAAATGCAACGATCGCTTCCTTCTCGTCAGCAGTTAAGAAAAGCTGCTGAATCTGGCCCCCAACCCTCAATCTTGCATCAAGATTTGTATTTCGGGGATCATCAGGGATCTCATTGTAATGGTCGATGACCGACTCCAACGTCGCAAACTCCCCACTATGCATTAGGGGGCCATTCAATTGGCCTCGACGGTTGAATAGATCTCTTAAGGTAGGAGCTCGTGTCACTTGGATGTCTACTGCGGATGCACTACCGACCACGCCTATGACACCGTTGTTGCGGCTATCTGGGTCTATGTCAAACTCGGGCGCGAAGTGACAGCCCTGACATCCAGCCCCGATAGCGCCGGCACCACTATTTGGAAGCAAAAAGATACTCTTCCCCAGATTCTCCAGGTCAGTGAAGTTTGGAAAGGGTGCACTCAGGTCATTGACCTGCCTGAAGCCTGCGTCGAATCGACTGTCAAATGACTGAATGCTGCGGATAAATTGGGCCAATGCCTCACTGATTCGTTTTCTGGAAATATCGGAATCGCCGTACGCCAAAGTGAACAATTGCTTGTAATAACGTTCTTGTGAGATCCTTCGAATCATGTCATCAAAATCTTGTATGCCATTCCGACCGCTAAATCCCATTTCAATATGGTCCTCAATAGGACGGGCCGTTTGATCTTCTAAGTCTGCCGCGGATTCATCCCAAAGAAATTTCCTTTCGACCGAGAATCGACTATTCACCAGTCTCATAGAATGCCGCGATGTCGTTCCATTGACGCCGG
>JBCCXG010000817.1:0-2947 GCA_039191945.1 Bacteroidota bacterium | reverse complement strand
CTCTCCAACTGCCAAATCGAAAGTGTTTGCCACTTTGTGACCAACCTGGGACAAAGGCTGGAAATACTGCTGAATGATACCTATGTCTTACGAATAGAGGGCAATACCGGTACCTGCTCCGGTCCAAAAACCGTCTTCGAAACTTGCAATGGAGAAGGTGCTTTAGAGCAAATCACCTTGTACCCCAATCCTGTGGTCACAGGATTTGAACTTAGCGATTGGGCGGCCATCCGTAGATTAGAGGTCTATGCGCTATCAGGGGAGATCGTTCAATCCCGAGAAGTGCAGGGCCTTGTCGACCTTTCACATCTTCCGACCGGTCTGTACGTGGTATCGATCGTATCAAATAGTGACCAGTCAAGGCAAATCAAAATCATCAAGCAGTGACTCAAGCCATGGACAAGTTGAGCGTTCTTGATATAATAGATCACTGTCAAAACAACGATATGCAAAAAGAACGGGTCTTTCAGAATAGGAGGTTTTCTGAATCGGTGATGCAATGCGGACTAAAATATCATTCTCTTTCATGCTAGGACTATCATTTAGCTATCCTTCCCTGTGTGCTCCTACCAAGCTGCATTTCCTTTTGTCGATGACGATATTGTTCCTTGCCATAGAACATGCAAAGGCCAATTTTGAGCAAGCGTGTGCTGTGGGCATTCGCCTCAGCACGCAAGAGCAAGTGGACAACTTCTGGAATGGCTGGGGCTGTGAAGTGGTACCGGGTCTCGTCGTCGAGGGTCCCGACATCACAAACCTCTTTGGTCTTTGCAAATTGAAGGCCATTAATATATCACTCATAATCCAAAACAACCCACAGCTCCATACACTCGAGGGCCTGGACAACCTCAGGCGAGTGGGGTGGGAAGTGATCATCTGCAATAACAGCTCCTTGACCAGTCTTGAAGGACTCACCTCCCTTGAGAGCGTACCTACCAGAGGCCGCTTCGGGTACCGAGACTCTGGGAAACTCACCATTTGTGACAACCCGGTGCTTCGGGATTTGAGAGGCCTGGATTCGCTGCGATACGCACATGGTCTGGAAATACTCAATAATGACAATCTGCAAACGCTTCACGGATTGGATGCACTGCAAAAGATAGGCACAGGAAAGATCCCCAGCTCTGCCTTTTACCGCAGACATCTTGGTAGCCTCTGGGATCTTACTGGTGTGAATGTCAGTGGCAATCCCTCGCTTATATCAATGGAAGGCTTACAGAGCGTCGATTCCATTGGCGGCAGCATTCTGATCGCGGAAAATCCCAATCTGCACTCGTTGGAAGGACTTGAGATCCAATCCTTAGGCGGGGGGCTTTCATTGGTAAACAATGACGAACTAGTAGATATAAGTGCGCTACATACGCTTAGAGTAGTTGGCGGTACGATATTGGGCCCGGATTTTAGCCACCTTTACCTCCTGTATGGGGCGATTATTATCGCTGAGAATGAAAAGTTGAGCAACCTGACTGGCCTGGACAGTCTCCGGCAAATCCAACTTCCAAGGCCGGAGCATCAAAGGGAGATCGGCGGGGACATTTACATTGTAGATAACCCCAACTTAGTAGACATTCATGGCATCGCAGGCATCAGTTCCGAACTTAGAGGGATGTTTATCCGGGGCAACGACAATCTCTCCAACTGCCAAATCGAAACTGTTTGCCGTTTCGCAAAGAAGGTGGGAAGGGACCACATGGGTTATCCATGGGATAAGTTCCACCTCTACATCGACGACAACACCGGGGACTGCTTTTCATTGCCGGTCGCCTTTGATCTTTGTGTGGGAAGTGATCCATTGAGTGACCTCGTCATTTACCCCAACCCCGTCAGTAGCATCTTCGACCTCAACGATTGGGCGCTGGTCGACAAAATTGTGATCTACTCCCTGGACGGCGAAAGGATGACGATCAGGGAACCAAGGGGGCCGGTAGATATATCCCATCTGAGGTCAGGAATGTACATTGTGGCGGTCCATTCCACAGAAGGTTTTCGCAACATCAAGATTTTGAAGCAGTAGCAAGCCATTGCGTTCTTTGTTATTCGTCATGGAGCAGCCAAGGGTCGCACTTCGAGCCACTGGCCTGCCGGCTCTCCACTCTAGCACGGCCCCGCTGCCTCCCCCAGCTGCTAAGAAGCAGCGCATTGCCGGCTGCCATTGCGATCCGGGCTAATGCAGATCAGGTTTCTTCCACAGATGAGACTGTAACCTTCCCATCTTCATCATATTTCTGCTTCTTTTCTATCTTCCCTGAAAATCGCACCTATGAAGCTACTACTACGCCCTTATTTCCTCTCAGTATTGATGGCTTTTCTCCTCGTAGGCCTTCCGGCGCTGTGCCAAAAGTCCCCGTCCTTTGAAGAGGTTCTTTCCCTGTCATCCATTTACGGGGCCCAGATCTCTCCCGATGGCCAGCACATCGTCTATCACCAGACCACGACCGATTGGGAAAACAATCGCTACGATCGAGAGCTCTGGATTACCAAGAATGGAGGAGCACCATTCCAACTGACCAACAATCCGGACGGCAGTAGTACCTCTGCTCAATGGTCTCCAGATGGACAGTGGATCGGCTTCTTGTCGCAACGCGGCGATCATACGCAAATCCATGTGATGCGATCGGCGGGCGGGGAGGCCTTTGCCTACACGGATATCGATGGGGACGTGAGCGGTTTTCAATGGTCGCCAGACGGTGCTCAGATCGCCTTCCTCCGGTCAGAAGACAAAAAGGAGGAGCAAAAGAAGCGAAAGGACAAGTACGGAGCATTTGCTGTGGATGACCAGGAATACGCCCAGCGCCAGTTGTGGTTGATGCCTTTTGACGTCGATCGGATCAACGAAATCGTCACCCCTCAAAGCGCTGAAGACTCTACTTGGAAAGCCTCGAGAAAGCCCACTCGAGTGATGGAGGATGGTGCGTTTTCGATTATGAGCTTCTCATGGTCCCCGGAT
>JBCCXG010000816.1:0-2948 GCA_039191945.1 Bacteroidota bacterium | reverse complement strand
TATTTGGGACTGCCGTGGTCCCGGACTTCTCCCAATCCGTAGATGCCCTGATTGGTATCGATCTTGATGATCGGCGCCTTGGTCGTGTAGGCGATACGCAAATCCGTGATCTTGAGCTCCGATGGATTGGAGCTCCGGCGCACCTTTTGCGTGAGGTATTCCACCTCTTGTGCGGGGTTGGAATCGAACATCATGCCTAGGGCCAGGCCACCTAGTCCTGCTTTTTGGATGAACTGGCGACGGTTTCCGCCTAGGTTGCTGCTATCGTTCTTTTTCATATCGGGATTTCTTTATGGTTTCCTATTCAGGGTTTAATGCGACTTTCAAACTAGTCAAAATTGTCTTGCTTCACGGACTGCACCGTCATGTTGGGGCCTGCTAGGCGCAGCGCTTGCACTTCTGCACCTGCGAACTGATCCTTCTTCATTCTATTTTTAGTTTTAACTTCGACAACGAACTTGGAAAAATGAACCTCGACGACTTCCGAAAGGCCATAGACGACATCGATGATGAGATGATCCAGTTGCTCAATAAGCGAATGGAGGTGGTGCGCCAGGTCGGGGAGCTCAAGCGGTCCAACAACAGCGCGATCTACCGGCCGGAGCGAGAAAAAGCCATCATCGATCGATTGTTTGAGTCGAGCCTTGAAAACGAAGGCAAACTAACACGAGCGGCGATTGAGGCGATTTTCCTGGAAATCTTCGCGGTGAGCCGCAATTATGAATTGCCAGAGCGGGTAGCCTATTTGGGACCGGAAGGCAGTTTTACCCATCAGGCCGCCGAGTCGCGGTACGGTGCGATGAGCGACTACCTCGCTTTGGACTCTATTCCTGCAGTGTTTGATGCGGTGGCCACGTCGAGGGCCAGATTTGGGGTTGTCCCGTTGGAAAACAATCAGGAAGGAACCGTCCAGGAAACCATCGACTATCTGGGGGTTCATGACCTCAATATCGTGGCCGAAGTTGTACTTCCCATCCATTTTTGTATTGGCACACTGGAGCAGGACCTCGCTCATGTCAAGACCATTTACACGAAAGACATCGCCTTTCGTCAATGCAAGAACTTCATCAACGACTACTTCAGCCATCCGGTCAAGCGTGTGCCGGTGAGCTCAACCAGTCGGGCCTGCAAGATCGCCTTGGAGGAAGAAGGGGCCGCGGCCATTTGTGCCCCGATTGCGGCAAGACAATACCGACTGCCCATTCTCTACAGCAACATCCAGGATTCAGCTGACAATCAAACTCGTTTCTTGATCCTCAGCCAAAACTTCATCAATGAGATCAGCGGGGATGACAAGACCTCGGTTATTGCACGGCTGCCGGACGAGCCAGGGGCGCTGGTATCCTTCCTGAAGAAATTTGAAGACGCTGGCATCAATCTGTGCAAGGTCGAAAGTCGACCAGCAAAAATCGGATCCAAGTTCAAATACATTTTTTTCATCGAGCTGGACGGCCATTACAACGACCCTGTGGTCCAAAAGACGATCGCTCCCTACAAGGACCACATCACCTGGCTGGGGAGCTATGTGAAAATGTGCTAGACTCCTTCTCTCCTACTGCTTGATCAGCGTGAACCGTTTGCCGCTCACTTGCAGTATGTAAATACCCGATTCAAAAGTTGTCAAGTCAATCTGGTGGGTACCACTGGACATAGGACGCTTTTGTCGCGATACCTCTGCTCCCGTCAGGTCGTAGATGATGAACTGTGACTCAGGGTCTATCGACTCGGTCATTGATAAGGAGAAAATGCCCAAACTGGGGTTCGGGTAGGGTACGGTTGAGGTTTTGATGACCGGCAGCTTTTCCGTACCAAAAACCACGGTCGTTGTCCCTCTCATTCGCTGCGCCACTTCAGGGCCAGAAAGTGCCCTTTGGTAAATACGGACATCGTCGATCTTCCCTTTCATGAATTGGCCTGCCTCGCCTTGCCAAACATCTCGGCTCTGGGTGGCTCCGAGCGCGGCAGGATCGCTATGATCAGGCATCGATTGGACGGGCAGGGAATCCAAACCCACCAGCAAGCCATTGTGGAAGAGACGGACCACACCCTGCTCAAAAGTCACAGCGATGTGCTGGTAGTGTCGGTACGTATAGGGGATGTCGAGGTCCACGGTCTCGCCGCCCACTTTGGCCCGTACAAAAAGTCGGGAGTCCTGGACCTTCACACCCAGTCCATTGTAGGCCCCACCCTCTTCATAGATGACACTTGAGGGACGTCGATCATCGAAATTGACCCAGGCCATAAAGGTCCGCTCATCGAATGGTTCTTGGAGTGCGGGATGACTAATATCGACCCAGTCATCCAACCCATCAAGCAGGAGCGCGTGACTGCCCTGCCTGCGATTGCCAGTAAATGAAGCACCGTTCAGCACCACCGTATGAGCATTGCTAGTGAGATCTAGAGGGTCACCGTCAAAAGGCCAGTGAAAAAGAGGCTCCGGCGAAGATTGCGGAGGGTCATCGACGCTGAGTAGACAAGTGTCTGCTGCAGAGCCATCCAACATGGAAACTACAACAGCCGTAGAGCCTGCCCCTAGCATACGCACCCCACCCAGACTATCGACCTGCGCGACCGTGGTGTCGAGTGTCATCCATACCAAAGGAGGGTGAGGGAATTCGCAATGAGCTACGGTCGCAGAGAGCAGTACCTCGTCGCCGACCAAAAAAGTACTGTCGGGGCACTGATCCAGAAGGACTACCGCAATGGGTTCTGGAAGAGGCAAAGCCTGGCAGGTCGAGCCTGAGCCTACCTCACCCAAACTGCATGCAAGCGGCTGGAGTGGCGTGCCTCCACCTCCAATGCGATCGGGACCATTGTTGCTAATCACCTGTAGCACCTCGGCGATCTTTAGGATCACTGATTCCCACAAGTCACCAGTCATAGAGAAACCATGGGTGGCTTCAAACTCTCGTTCTACTCCTTCCTCAATGATGAAGTCAAAGACGTCC
>JBCCXG010000815.1:0-2955 GCA_039191945.1 Bacteroidota bacterium | reverse complement strand
GCAAACCAGTGATTTTCCACTCCGGGCCTCTGCCGTGGTAATGTAGATGGAACTCGCCATGAAAGAATTTGCGTTTCGCCGCAAGATCGAGCCAAATCGTCGCCCGATAAACTAATTGGGCGTGATTAATTCAAAAAACCCCTTGCAGCACAAGTTCCTTCGGACAATAGGATTCTCACCTGTTTTGAATCTTTCTCAACGACGTATGGAGGATTCGCTGGAGCATAAAAAGCGATCAATAGCAAGTCAGAGTCCCCTCCTTTACGGTCAAGACAGCACAGAGAAAAAAATTGAAGATAAGAGGAAACCCTTCTCATTAAAAGCTGTCTTTGACGTAAGTCAAAAACTCAAAATATTCACTTAATGCTAACTCACTACCTGAAAATCGCTTGGAGAAATCTCCGGCGCAATCACATCTTCACTATTATCAATCTTTTAGGGCTATCGCTTGGCGTCGCGTGCTGTGTGATCACTTACGCCTTTCTGTCGCTTCAGTGGGGCATGGAAGAACAGCACACCAAAGGAGATCGTGTCTTCATGATCAAGAGCCTAGTCGATCGCGACGGCGAGCCAGAATGGTACGGAACCACCCCCACGCCGATGGGTCCGAGCTTGAAGGCCGATTTCCCGCAAGTCACACATGCGTCCCGTGTGGAGGATGCGGAAGTAATTGTCCAGCTGGACAACATGCGGTTTTACGAACGGGTACGGCTCGTGGACCCCGACTTCTTCGAGATGATGGATTTTCCCCTTCGGCGTGGAAGTTTCGAGGGGCTTCATGACCGAAACAGCGTCATCATATCGGAGGAAATGTCCGAAAAGTACTTTGCCGGAGCAGATCCCATTGGGCAATCGTTGCAGTTTCACTTCGGACAACTTACGCTGCCATTGCAGGTCAATGGCGTCATCGAACATGACATCATGCATACCAGCTTCGGCGCAGACTTCTTCGGAAACATAGAACTACTGACCCTGACCGACGAAGACTTCGCCTTCGATGACTGGTCCTACTACCTCAATGCAACCCTGATCATGCTCAACGACCCTGCCCAACTGGGGCAACTGGGCGAGTACCAGGAGCAGTACATAGAAGCTGCCAATGCCTCCACGCCCAATTGGGTCACTTCAGACTTCGGATATACGTCGATAGCTACGATTTTCAGCGAATCGCAGGGTATTCGATGGGACATCAGCCGTCAGGAGGATGTAGTGGCGCAGTTATCGTTCATTGTTGTAGCTCTACTTATCCTGCTGCTGGCGTGTATCAACTACATCAACATCGCGATTACCAATGCGGTCAAGCGGTTAAAGGAAATCGGGACCCGGAAAGTTCTCGGTGGTAATCGACGTGCTATCATTGCGCAGTTCTTGATTGAGAATCTTGTTTTGACCAGCATCTCGTTGGCGCTCGGTCTTTGGATTGGGCTTTATCTTTTCCTTCCTGGAGTCAATGACCTGTTTGGTGTGACACTGACGGTTGAGGTAGTGACGATTGACTTCCTGATCTTTACGATTGGGCTCCTGATGCTCACCGCACTACTGGCGGGCGCTTATCCCGCTTTGTACATTTCGAAGTTTGATGTGATTTCTATTTTCAAAAACAAGTCAAAATTCGGTCGTCGCAATGCCTTCTTCAAGACCTTCCTTACTGCAGAGTTCATCTTCGCCTGTATCTCTGTTTCCGGTGGCATTTACTTCATTGCTAACGCCGCCTTCCAGCAGAATAAATCGTGGGGTTACGATCAGTCATCACTGCTCGTTATGGAATTTGATCAGCCCTCTCAGCTGATGCAAATGAAAGACCGATTGGACCAACTTCCAGCAGCTAAGCGCATTGCTGCTGCATCTAACCATGTGGGCCTTTCGCTAAGATCATCGATCGTCGATATCAATGGCGAGCGCATGGAGACGCGTTGTCTGGATGTGGACGAAAACTACCTAAGGACCATTGGTCTCAGTTTGATCAGTGGCGCGGACTTACAGCAGCAGGACATGAACTCGGTCATTGTCAATGAGACATTCGTGAGGAATGCCGGGTGGACCGCCCCTCTGGGCATGCAGTTTGACTTTGACAGCAGCAGGTACACGGTCAAAGGCGTTGCCGAAGACTTTCATTACTACAGCTTTTTCAGTGAAATTCAACCTGCCTTTATTCGGATCGATCATCAGAATGAACCGCGGTACTTGATCATTGCCACAGACAACAAAGAACTCTTGGCCCTAAATGGTCAGGTCGAGGGCCTGTGGGATGAATTGTTTCCTATGCTGCCTTACTCTGGGCAACTGCAAACGGACCTGTATGATGCGTATTGGCGAAACGAAATCGGCAAAAAGGTCCTGATGATCTGGATCTCTTCATTTGCACTACTCATCACTTGCTTAGGACTCTATGGACTGATCGGACTCAACATATCGGCAAGGATCAAGGAGCTTTGTATCCGAAAGGTTGTAGGTGCCAACCGAGAATCCTTGTTCCGGGCCATTAGTGCCCAATTCCTTCCTTTTCTGATTGCCGCAGCTTTTGTTGGAATACCGCTTAGCTACTGGATGATCAAGGCCCTATTTGATGCGATCTATCCCTACCACATCGAGGTCACTGTATTGCCCGTAATCGGCGGCTTTCTGATCATTTGTGCCACCCTGCTTTTGACAGTCCTCAGTCAGTTCGATCAAATCGTCCGGTTGAACCCGTCAAATGGCTTAAGGACGGAATAGTTCGCATCGAACACTTGGTGTTGGCATTAGCCTACACCAGGCATGGTATTCAATGGGTCAAAGGGCTATGAGGGTTTGATGGATCCGATTATCTTACGTTGAAAGGGATGAAGCCATCAACACCGTTCAAATAGTCCAAGAGAATGAAAAGAAGAACATTCATCAAGGGTGCAGGTGCTACTGCGCTCGCCACCGCCAGCTGGTCCGCTCACGCCTTCCATATCCTCTCTAAGCCCTCTG
>JBCCXG010000814.1:0-2957 GCA_039191945.1 Bacteroidota bacterium | reverse complement strand
CGTCAATGAAGCTCTCATATTATGACTAAATTCACCGTGTAAAACCCATCCATGCATGACGCGTCATCAGCTTTTTGATAAGATAAAAGAGAAAGAATCGTTTTTATGCGTCGGGCTGGATCCCGACCTCTCCAAACTTCCAAAACACCTCCTCAAAGCTGCAGATCCGATCTTCGAGTTCAATAAGGTCATCATCGATGCTACAGCTGAGTTCGCGGTGGCCTACAAGCCCAATATTGCCTTCTATGAGGCGCACGGTACTAAAGGCTGGGAAGCATTGGAGAAAACCATGGACTACATGCCCAAGGGCCTCTTTACGATCGCCGACGCCAAACGTGCCGACATTGGCAATACGTCCAGCATGTACGCACGGGCATTCTTCGAACAAATGGATTTTGACGCGATCACCGTTGCTCCGTACATGGGGCAAGATTCGATTGAGCCTTTCTTGCAGTATGACCGCAAGTGGGTCATTCTCCTTGCCGCCACTTCCAACGTCGGCTCCCTTGACTTTCAGGAACTGCTGGTGGATGGCAGCAGCGAAAAACTTTATGAGCGTGTAATCAGGAAAAGTCAGCATTGGGGTAACCCCAATAACCTGATGTATGTAATGGGTGCCACCCGAGTGGAGAGCCTCATCAACATTCGTGTGACGGTACCTGAGCACTTCTTGCTGATCCCGGGCGTTGGAGCGCAGGGGGGAGACCTCGCAGCAGTGTGCAAGTATGGGATGAACAAGCAATGTGGGTTACTAGTCAATTCGTCCCGTGGGATCATTTATGCAAGCAACGGGGAAGACTTTGCGGAGGCAGCGGGCACGGAGGCGAAAAAGCTTCAACAGGAGATGGCCCGGCAACTGCAAGATGCTTCCGACAGAATGAAAGGCTAGGATTCCCAAGAGGGTTGTTATAAATTCGTTTTATCCAAAACACTAAATCGCTGTCACAGCAGCTCTATGCCTATGGATGAAGCGCTCCTCCACTACATCTGGAAGTTTCAGAGGTACAACACCTCGAACCTGACGACCACTCAAAACGAACCGATTACTATTTTCCACCCCGGCTTCCACAACTTTGACTCGGGACCAGACTTCTCTGACGCACGATTACGGGTTGGCAATGTGCAATGGGCCGGTCATGTTGAAATCCATACGACCGCATCAGATTGGCAGAAGCATCGACACCACCTGGACCAAGCCTATGAAAACGTGGTCTTACATGTCGTGTATCGAGCGGATGAGATCATCACTAGAAAGGATGGATCTGCTATCCCCACGCTATCATTAGAGGATCGCCTGCCCGCCGAGCTTATAGACAAACATCGATCCCTGATCCATACCATCTCACCTATACCTTGCGACAGTCAGATCTCATCGGTGCAGCCGCTGGTAGTCGCCAGCATGGTCGAAAGGGCCCTGACAGAGCGACTGCAAGAGAAATCTCAGCTTGTCCTGGAGATCCTGGAAAAGACCCGGGGCGACTGGGAACAAGCCACTTATGCCTTTGTCGCTACCGCATTGGGCATGAAAACAAATGCCAATAGCTTTCGTGATCTCGCACTATCCTTGCCCGTAGATGTCATTCGTAAGCAAAGGAGCAACAGAATGCAAGCGGAAGCGCTTGTCTTTGGGATCGCAGGTTTTCTGGATTATGAGCCGGTCGATGATTACCAAAAAAAGCTACAGGACGAATTCCAGTTTCTTTTCAAGAAACATCAACTTCCCTCAAAACTCAATCGGCATCAGTGGAAGTTTTCCAAGCTTCGTCCTGCGAATTTCCCAACCGTCCGACTCGCTCAATTAAGTGCAGTGCTTCATGCTCACCCTGCATTATTTCAGGTACTCATTGGGGCACAATCCTACAGTGAAGTGAAGTCCATTCTCGCCGCCGAACCATCCATCTACTGGACCCAACACTATGACTTTGGCAAGCGGACAAGTCGTACCATTGGTGCCGCGGGGGAGTCGGCCATTTCATCAATCGTGATCAATGCGATCGTACCGCTATTGTTTACCTACGGCAAACAGGTGGGCAATCAGGAGCTGGTCGAAAAAGCTTTGGACTGGTTGACAAGCATACCTGCGGAGGACAACAAAATCACCCGAAGGTGGCAAGCTATCCATGTCAGAAACAGCTCAGCCTTTGACTCTCAAGGGCTTCTTCAACTGAGCCGTCAATATTGCGATCGTAAAAAATGCCTGGATTGCGCCATAGGGAATAGTCTGCTCAGCAAATGATCACTGGACTCAATATACTGCTCCTTGGGTTCTTGGGCTTGGCTACCAGCCGGCGGCTCCAAAGGGACCTGGGAGATATCGTATATTGGGGTCTCATCGCAAAGCTTCTAGGCGCCTTCGCACTTGGGTTCGTGTACCACTACGTGTGGGAGGGCGGCGATACCAGTGCGCTCCATCATGCCGTCGTGGAACACAACGCCAACTACAGCGGATCTATTGGCAGGTTTTTCCGTGGACTCCTCAGCCCCATTGATTGGATGGCAGGCAACCCCAGGTCCGTGTTTTTTACTCGAGTGCTGAGTCCGGTGGGGTGGCTCACCGGGCACAACTATTGGCTGATGTCCGGGTACCTCGCCGTCTTCTCTTTTTGGTGCACTTGGCTACTCATCCGGACCCTGATCAAGCAATACCCCGATGCCAAGTGGGCTTGCATCATCGGCCTGGGATTTCTTCCCTCTTACATCTTTTGGTCTTCTGGTTTCCTGAAGGATACGCTGGCCAATGCTTGCGCCGCTTACATTGCGGCCGTGGTACTATCGTCCCTTTGGTCGAGGACGATCCGGTGGAAACGGCTGCCACTGGCCCTGCTCCTTTTTCTGATCCTTGTGTTCACCAGGCATTATCTGGCTGGAATGGTGCTGCTGGTGCTTTCATTAGCAGTAGCGGGTGAACTCCTTTCCGGTCAACGCTGGGCGATCCGTCTTTTGGCGCTCAGTGTGAT
>JBCCXG010000813.1:0-2971 GCA_039191945.1 Bacteroidota bacterium | reverse complement strand
TGGCAATGTCTTGCGTCAGAAAGATGTCGATGAAGTCTCTTCTCACTTTACTGTCCACGCGTTCTTTACTCTTACAGACCCCCTTGAAACTGGAACTGATCAGAACCGCTCCATGAAAATCCTTGGGATAGGTCGTCATCCATTCCAAGGCAACATTACCAGCCAAAGAGGTGGCGAGGATCACCCGTCGATGTGAAGTGCTGTCTTGGTGTGGTAAATAATGATCTCGGAGAAAATCCGCCATTTTCTCGACCGTGGGCAATGCAGTTTGATTGTGATACTTTCCGGCTCCCGGTAGATCCATCATCACAAAGCGCGCGGTCGGAATGCGCTGCCGAATGGCTTCAGGTACTTTGGTGCCCCAGTGGCCGGATTCTCTTCCGATGCCTCGAAGGAGGTAAAAAGTGATGGAATCTGATGGGTGGTAGCTATAGGCACTACAGCCCATGACGAGGAAAAAGATGAGTGCTATTGCTCTGAAGATGCTCATAAGTATTGAGTTTTTGACCTTTTTTGATCCGAATCATGCGAGCGCTTTTTGATTGGCTGCCGAATAGCTCAAAGGAACATTCACTGACCTGAGGCGAGCTCGTATTCACGATGACCAATCGTGTCTACGCCATAAACCTCCTGATCACGTGCCCTTTGACCACTCGTATCAAAACCTCACGGAATGATCCGGATTTTACTGAACAGACGTACCTTTCAAGTCAATGTCAACTCTGAATCCAAAAAAATGAAGAGAATGCTAAAAATTGTCTCCGCACTCGGACTCATGACCAGTCTTTACCTGCCCATCTTGGTAGTGGCACAGGATCTTCCGATGGGCAACCCGGAAGCTTTAGGTTTTGCAACCGAAAGGTTAGGGCGACTCGATGATGCGTTTCAAGAATACGTAGATGATCAAGCCATGGCAGGGAGTGTCATCCTCGTGGCGCGCAGAGGCGAGGTCGCCTACTTCAATGCTTTTGGATATGGCGATGTCGCGAAAGGAGTGAAGATGGAGAAAGATGCCATCTTCCGTATTGCTTCCCAGACCAAAGCACTGGTCAGCGTGGCCATCATGATGCTGCAGGAGGAAGGCAAACTCCTGATCAATGATCCCGTCAGCAAGTACATTCCGGCGTTTAGCGAAACGAAAGTAGCCGTAATGGAAGGCAATAGTTATGATGTAGTGGCGGCTGACCGCCCAATCAGCATCAGACAGCTTTTGATGCACACCGCAGGGATTGGCTATGGTTTCGGAGCGGCCGCTGACCAATGGAAGCAGGCGGGTATCCAAGGCTGGTACTTTGCGGATCGCGAAGAGCCCATTCTGGAGACCGTGAAGCGTATGGCGAGTTTACCTATGGATGCGCAGCCGGGTACGCGATGGGTGTACGGATACAATACGGACATATTGGGTGCCGTGGTGGAGGTAGCCTCAGGGATGCCTCTGGATAAATTCCTGAGCGAGCGCATCTTCGTGCCTTTGGGCATGAATGACACGCATTTCTATTTGCCCAAGAGCAAGTCAAGCCGATTGGCCACCGTGTACTCCGCCAATGAGGACGGCACTTTGGTAGAGGCGCCGGTCGAGGGCACGATGGACAGTCAGGGCGCCTACGTGAAAGGGCCTAGAACCAGCTTCTCAGGTGGTGCTGGTGTGCTATCCACCGCGAAGGATTACTATTTGTTTCTGCAGATGCTCGCCAACCGTGGTGAGCTGAATGGTCAACGATTACTGGCTCCCGGGACGGTTGACCTAATGACTCAAAGCCACCTGCAGGAAATCACCTTTCCGTGGGCCGAGGGTTGCGGTTTTGGTTTGGGTTTTCGGATCATTGAGGATTTGGGTGCTTATGGGGAGCCAGGATCAGTCGGCTCCTACTCCTGGGGAGGCGCTTATGGATCAGAGTTTTGGGTGGACCCGGGTGACGATCTTATTGTAGTCTACTTCACGCAATTGCGGCCGGGCTCCAGGGTAAGTGACCGGGCGAAACTCCGTGCCTTGGTCTACGCGGCTATCGTCGACTGAGCGGTGCCCAATGTACACTGCATCACTTATAGGCTTATGAAAATCGACTACAATGGCAAGCGCTTCCGTCCTGTGAGCAGCTCGGATAATGGGGAGACCTCAGCGGAGACGATCTTCCACTATCGGCAGGACCAACGTATTTTAACCGCTGCCTACAGCGGAGGGGAGGTGGTGAGTGGCCACCTGATCGGAGTTGTGGACGAGGATGGGAATATCGACATGAGGTACCACCAGGTGAACAAAAAGGGAGAGCTCATGACCGGTCGTTGCCAATCCACACCCGAATTGATGCCGAACGGCAAGATCAGGCTCCTTGAGTCTTGGGAATGGACCAGCGGAGATCGCAGTAAAGGATCTTCCATATTGGAAGAAATATGAATAGTAGCGAGGATCACAACCGCCATCTCATTGGACGATGGTACCTCGAGATGTGGAACGACTGGGACAAGGGGGTGATTCCAGCGATCGTTGATGAGCAAATTTCGTTTCGGGGTTCGCTAGGCAGGGAGCAGCGTGGGCACGAAGGTTTGCGTGAATACATGGACTACATCAGGGCCGCTTTTCCGGACTTTCACAACGAGATCGAGCTAGTGATCACTGAAGGCCATCAATCTTTTGCTAAGCTGAAGTACTCTGGAACGCACACGGGGGAGATCCTTGGTGTGGCACCGACGCACCGGAAGATCGCCTACTGGGGCAGTGCTATCTTCACATTTCTTGATGGTAAAATCATGGATGTGTGGGTTTTGGGAGACATCTATGGACTCCTGAAGCAGTTGCAGTGAATGCTTTGAGGGCAGGACAGGTGCCTGCTCTTTTTTAGCCAAAGGAATCGGCCATAGACCGAAGTGGCCATTGCGTGGCAGGCTGTGGCGGGCGCCTACGATAAAGCTTTGGCGACAGCGTATGGGTAGCCTGAGCGGTGGAAGGGTGCGGTGGGATGTGCGGTCACAC
>JBCCXG010000812.1:0-2972 GCA_039191945.1 Bacteroidota bacterium | reverse complement strand
GGCAATGATGTCATCGCGATCCTGCCAGCTCCAGTCGATATCAAAATCCGGGGGGCTCGATCGTTTCGTATTGAGAAACCGTGAAAAGTAGAGGTTCAGCTCAATCGGGTCGACTTCTGTAATCTTGAGACAGTAAGCCACCATCGAGTTGGCGCCGGACCCTCTTCCCACGTGAAAGTACCCATGGTTCAAGCTATGCCTCACGATGTCCCAGGTGGTCAGGAAATAACAACCGAATTGGAGCTTATGAATGACCTCCAGCTCTTCATAAAGACGTGCAAGCGCCTTTTTATCATTCACTTGATACCGGTCTTTGAACCCCTCTAAGGCCAGGGACTCCAATAGCACCTTGTCTTCATAGACACTGTTGGTGAAGGTTCTCTTGTTCTTCGGCTCCTCAAAGTTGAACTCAAACTCACACTGATCTGCGAGACGATGGGTATTGCGTATGATCTCCGGATAGTTGCCAAATAGACTTTCTATTTCATCTTTAGGCAACATGTTTTCATTGGATTCCGCGGCTTGTTCGGGCTGAAGGTAACTGAGAAGTATATTATGGTCGATGCATCGCAACAATCTGTGCAGCTCATGTTCTTGAGCGTTTCTGTAGGTAACAGGTTGTAGACAAACCAACTTATCCAGTCTTTTTAGCAGCGGATGCTTGAAACGTTTCAGTGCTGAAGCCTTGATGCCGATGTACTCGTGAGCCTGCAAGATCTCGGGAATATTCGAGGTCGGATAGATCACGAAGACATGCTCGAAAAAGGGGGATTGAAGCGGAAGCGGCTTCTCTCCAAGGTTGGTTTTGGTCAGCAGCTCGTTGAGCTCCCGGAGGCCGTCCAAATTTTGGGCCAACCCTATGTACAGGAGTTGCCCTTCTTTCCTAAACTCACAACCCACGATGGGCTTGATTTTCTGCTCTAGGCAGGCTTTTGTAAAGTCGAAAACACCGGTAGTGCAATTGATGTCCGTCAGCGCTAGGTAGTGCAGTGAGCATTTTTGAGCTTCGGTAACCAGGTCCTCTACGGTAAGCGTACCATAGCGCAGAGAATAATAGGAATGGCAGTTGAGATACACTTTCGGTTGCTATTTTCGGTGGTGCTCGTAGGCAGAAAGCCCGGTTGCTCTACGAATCAGGGTGGGGTTCTGGAACCGATTTTTCATGCGATCCATGGCCTGGTACAGGTTGATCATTTTGACGTTGTCCTGGAACAGGTCAATCTGTTGGTGACCATGGATCAGTCCAGACAACTTCACGCCAATCAATCGAAGCAGCATACGGCGGTGGTAGAGCTTGTCAAATAGGCGATGCGCACTTTGGATGAGTACTTCGTCACTAGAGGTGAAAGGGATCTTTTGCTGGGCTACTTCGGTATCCCGATTGGAGTAGCGAATCCGCACTGCGATGACAGAGCACATCAGCTTATTGTCTCTAAGTTGGAAGGCAACCTTTTCCACCATCGCCAACAGCAGCGCTTTCAATTCCTGGATGTCTTGTGTGTCTTTGTCAAAAGTCTTCTCAGTGGAAATGGACTTTCGGACATTGTACGGGACGACCGGGGTCTTGTCAATGCCATTGGCTTTTTTCCACAGTGTCAGCCCGTTCTTGCCCAAAAGCTCTTGCATAGAATCAGCCGGGACTTGGCGCAAGGTGTGGATGATCTTGATACTGATTCTCCTTAAGAGCTTGTAGGTGACTTCTCCCAGAGCAGGCAGATTCTTGATGGACTGCGGGTCTAAGAAGGGCTGTACCTCAGGGCTGGTGATCAAGAGACTGCCATGGGGCTTAGAGTAGTTCGTACACATCTTGGCCACCGTCTTGTTGATACTCAGCCCAAAAGACATCGACAGCCCTGTCTCCTCTAATATTTTTTGGACCAACTCGCGGGTGAATAGAAGACTGCCAAAGAACTTGTCCATCCCTGTCATGTCAAGGTAGAATTCATCGATGGACGCTCGCTCATGAACGGGTGCGCTCTCGGCGAGGATCTCGCTCACCATGTTGGAGTATTGCGTGAATAGGTCAAAGTCGCCTTTGAGTACAATAGCGTCCGGGCACCGCTGCAATGCGAGTCGTGTGGGCATCGCTGATTGCACGCCGTATCTTTTCGCCTCATGGGATGCAGAGGTCACGATCCCTCTATTGCTGGTCCCACCAATGATCAGTGGCTTCCCGGCCAACTCCGGCATCTTGAGCAATGTGCAGCTCACGTAGAATGCATCCAAATCCAGATGAACAATTTGACGGTCCATTTACTAATAATATTATCAATTGATAATAAAATACTAAATTAATTAGTAAACGCATCAACGTCAATAGGCAGCGAATAGATACAACCCATAGCGTGAGTCAGCGAGAAAATCAGCTGGTTAAAAAGGTGTTTGCTAAGCCTGGATTGCAGGTCAAGGCTTTGTGCTTCCTTAGGGTCGATGTTCATTCAAGAGCTAAATGGATGGCTGGAGGAGCTGATTACCAATGGGATAGGTCTGCATTTATCCCGCACGTATGTTATCAAATTGTTAAGAAGCAATTACTGTCTGAAGGCAATAGGTGCTTCAGCGTGAAAGTACTTACCAGTACCATGCTAAAAGCTTGTTCTTCCTGGGGTGGCAGCTGACTCTATCAAATACTTCAAGGACATTCATAGAGCTGGTTTTAGGAAGAAATACTCATTAATAGCAGCCTATCGCGGAGTTGAGCCTTCTTCTTAGTATTAAGTCGTATCTGCGGCCACCATCATCCCTCCATTCGTCACGGTGCCTTGCCAGCGGCAATCAAAAGAGGTTCATAGCATCATTTGAAAACGCACTCGACTTATTCACGCATTGGCCAAAGTAGCGCTCTCCTCAAAAATCGCTTTGAGCTTACTCCTTTGATCGGCCTCGAGGCCCCTGATCATTTCCTGATAAAAAGAGAAGAAAGTGGTATGACCATTTTGGTTGGCATTCATCCATTGATGCAGCGACCTTAG
>JBCCXG010000811.1:0-2975 GCA_039191945.1 Bacteroidota bacterium | reverse complement strand
CTTGGATTCACTGAGCCTTGGCTAGGTGGAAAACGACCCAATACCTTTGGGGTCAATCTTAACCGATCAGTTCAGCGGTCGGTTGATCCGTTCACTGATCGGGTCTTTGGATCACTCAAAGTATCAGGTATCACTTTTTCACTTGGAAGGCGCTTAACATGGCCTGATGATTTCTTTACCCTTAGCAACTCTATTGGGTACCTACAGTACGATTTGAACAACTTTGGCAACTCCCTGGGTTTCTCCACGGGTACGTCTAACAGTGTCACCTTCAATACGACAATCGCTCGGAATTCTGTCAGCAATCCTATGTACCCCAGAGGCGGATCAAGTTTGTCTTTGGCAGTTTCCCTCACGCCACCGCATTCCCTATGGCGAAATATCGACTATGACAATGCCCCCAATGAGGAGCTCTACAAATGGCTGGAATATCATAAATGGAATCTAGATGCGAAATACTACATTCAGCTCGTTGATAAGCTAGTGATAGCTACGCGTGCACACTTTGGGTTTATTGGGACCTATACCAATAAGGTGGATCCAGGTCCTTTTGAGCGATTCACGCTGGGTGGAGATGGATTGACGGGTCAGAATTTCCTTCTGGGGCTGGATGTAATTGGACTCCGCGGGTATGGCAATAATAGGATTACACCTACTGATGCTAATGGCATCCGGGGTGGATTGTTCTTTACAAAATTTGTGACTGAGATTCGCTATCCGGTATCACTCAACCCAAGTGCCACGATCTATGCGCTCACCTTCCTGGAAGGGGGTAATAACTGGAATGACTTTAATTTGTACAATCCATATGACCTTCAAAGGTCTGCTGGATTTGGTGTACGAATCTTCATGCCTGCCTTTGGCCTCTTGGGTCTGGATTGGGGGTATGGCTTTGATCCCGAACCAGGGGGTGTAGGTCCATCTGGAGCCCAATTCCATTTCTCTATTGGCCAACAAATCAGGTAGATATGAAAAGAATCATTTTTTTCAGCCTATTATCTTTTTGCATTATTCCGCTTACTTTTGCGCAGAAATTCGGCTACGTCGATACGAATTATATTCTTGGCCGTCTTCCAGAGTATAAACAGGCGCAGGCGGAAATTGACAAGCTTGCCCAGGCATGGGAAGCGGAGATTCAGGAAATGATCAAGGAGGCTGAGAGCATGGAGGCTTCTTTCCAGGCTGAGGAGGTGCTTCTCACCGTGGACATGCGTTCGGATCGCGAAGCGGAGATCGAACGACAATGGAAAGAGATAAAGGACCACCAGAAGCAAGTCTTTGGCTTTGAAGGTCTCTATTTCTTAAAGAAAAAAGAACTTGTGAAGCCCGTTCAGGATAAAGTGTTTGAAGCAGTGGAGCGGGTGGCGAAAAATAATCGGCTGCAGATAGTGTTTGATAAATCCGGAGACCTGGTGATGATCTATACCGATCCCATTCACGACTATACGGATTTCGTGCTGGAAGAGCTTGGATTAGGACAGAATGAAACAACGAATTAATTGACAATTATAGTTATGAGAATTACAATCTTGCTGGGTCTTTTGGTTTTGACATCTGTGAGCGTATGTGCACAGCAGCAAAAAATTGGATATGCCAATGCAGAGTATATTTTGACACTACTGCCCGAGGCGAAGCAAATCGAAGCGGATCTCAAAGCCTATGAGACGCAGCTCCAAAACCAACTGCAAGCCAAGTATGCGGAGTTTCAACAGAAAGCTGGAGAGTATCAGCAAAATGCCGCGAGCATGATCGATGCTGTACGCGCTGACAAGGAGAAGGAGCTGCAAGACATGCAAACTCAAATACAGGAATTTCAGCAGAATGCGGAGCAGTCACTTTTGAAAAAACGAAATGATCTTTTGGCGCCTGCTGTTGAAAAGATTGCCAACGCCATTCAGCAAGTAGCGGAAGCGAATGGTTTTACGCATGTATTTAGTGCTGGAGCTCCAGGTCTGGATATCTTACTCTATGCTTCAGAAGATTCAAATCTTGATACGATGATCCTGACCCACCTGGGCATCGATCCTCCGTCTACTACGGAGTAAAAATTCAGCGCAAAAAAGACTTAAGGCCCACCTATGAAGGTGGGTTTTTTATTTTAAGATGATCCCTACCAGCAATCCGATGAGGATGATGACTGGGGTCGGAAACCGCGTGAAAAAGATCAAGCAAGCCGTACCAATCATTAGCACGTAGTTGATGAAAATGGGTTCGATGGTTTCGAAAAGCAGAAAAGTGGCGGCCAAAACCATTCCGGAACTCACCGCATTGATACCTTCTAGCGAAGCTTTCACTACACGATATTTCTTAAGGCTCTCCCAAAACCGGATGGCGAAGAAGATAAAGAAGGTTCCTGGCAAAAAAATCCCCGCTGCTGCCGTCAGTCCTCCAAGAATTTGTCCCCCGACGCCCCAATCCCGCATGCTAAGCGCTCCCACGTAAGAGCTAAACGAGAATACGGGGCCAGGCACGGCCTGAACAAGCGCATAGCCTGAGATAAACTCCTCTGAGGTTAGATACTTCTTGAATTCCACGAACTCCGTGAAAAGTAGTGGAACTAAGACCTGGCCTCCGCCGAAAATAAGGCTGCCATTTCGGTAGAAATTGTCAAACAGCCGCAAAGCGAACCAATCGGTCACACGCCAAAGGGCCGCGGCGGCGATCATTACGGCGACCCAAATCAAGAAATTAGTCCAGTTGATTTTGAACTTACTTTTTTCTTCAATCTCCTGTCTCTTGTACCGGGTCGCAGTGACCACACCACCGGCCAGAAGAAGAAAGGGAAAAACAAAGGGGTTCTTCAGAAAGTAGGAAATGAAGGCGGAAAGGATCATCAGGAAGTACCCTACCCGCGAGGAGATCACGCTGCTCGAGATCCGATACGCAGAATATGCCACTATACCCACGGCCATAGGTTGAATGAACCGGAGAAAGTCGATAGAGACCTGCATCTCTTGCATGATACTGACTGCAAT
>JBCCXG010000810.1:0-2982 GCA_039191945.1 Bacteroidota bacterium | reverse complement strand
TTCAAGACTCGTTGACACGTTAGAAATTAGGTCAGGTAATGGCATGTATGTTGCTCCTCTATTCGAAGCTCGAATACTTGGCGGTTTGGAAGGCCGTATTTTGGAAATACGATTTACCACCAAAGAGCGCATTGACTTGATCATCAGTCGAATGACTTTGTTGGTCAGCAAAAGGACTTCCTCCTACCTTGTGGATGCCTTGGGGCAAAGGCACGTGGTAGATTATGAGGCCAAGGTACCGGTTGATTTGGACCTCTCGCAGCTGCCGTTTGAGGACCTCGGACGACGGTTTCCAAATCGATCGGCCAGGGACCAGTACGGTGGCTATGGTCAATCCGACTACGCTTTCGATGCCACCGGATTCTTTTATGTAGAGCAAAGGGATGGGAAGTGGTTCCTTGTTTCTCCGGCCGGCAATCCATTCTACAGCCTGGGTATCAACGGCGTTCGTCGCAAGTCTACCCTCAATAATGCGGCTTTGACCAGGGTTAGGGGTAGAGAAGACCTCTTTCAGCGTCTGCCAGCCTATGAGGACTGCCCGGAGTGCTTCAGTCCGGACTCCGCCTACCTATCCTTCTATTGCAACAATGTTCGCAATCGATACGCCACCTACGAGGACTGGAAGAGCCGCACACACCGTCGACTCCAAGCGATTGGCTTCAATACCATTGGCAATTGGAGCGACACACTGGTGATGGGTGGTCCGGTGCCCTATACTTTCACCCTCAATACACGAGAGGCCATTGGGCTCACGGCAGGCCACCATTTACCGGATGTATTTCATCCCGAGTGGGAGGCGCAGCTGGAGGAAGCGTTCTCCAAAATCACCTCAAGACAGGATGATCCGTATTTGTTGGGTTACTTCGTCGACAATGAAATGGGCTGGGGGGGTACGGCTCGATTGGATACGGCGAGTTACAGCTTCAAGGCCTTGCGGGCCATCAGCGGCGATGAAGAGAAGCAACGGGTGTTTGCGGAGAAGTACTTCGCCACCGTAGCCCGGGTGATCCGGAAATTTGATAGTAACCACCTCTATCTCGGTTGTCGATTTACCCGCAACATCCAACGCCACCAAATCCCAGCACAGGTGGCCTCGAAGTATGTAGACGTGGTCTCGGTGAATGTCTATTCCATGTTTACCCAAGAGGAAATGGACACCTGGTACGCCATCGTCCAGAAGCCCATTCTGATCGGAGAGCACCATGTGCCGCCCATCACCAACCGGGCATTGCTACCGCGGTACCCGGCATTTGATCAGGGCAGGCGCGATGACATTTTGATAAACTATGTAAGGACCTGGTCTTCCTATCCTTATGCCATCGGATCGCATTGGTATCAGTATGTGGACCAAGAGGTGGCGGGCCGTGGGGACGGGGGTGAAAATCAGCCCGTGGGGCTGGTCTCGGTGACGGACCAGTTGGACACTCACCTTGCCGGAGTTTTTTACGACCTGTCAGCTGACATTCGCGACAATTATTTGATGCCGGTGGAGTAGCCAGCAGCTCCGCCCTCTTCGTGAACCTTGACCCAACTGAGGTATGCCTGGTTTTCTCCGGCCATCAGCAGCGTTCCTTCCTTTGTCTGGATCTTCCGCAGGCTCTTGATGTCTCCCGGTAGATATAAACCAGATTCCGGATAGGCGATAGCTTTGAAATTCATGCCGCCTTGATTGTGGAGGTACATCCCGACGGAGGCATCGTTTCTGACCGTCTCCACTTCGGAGCCATACATGTTCCCGGCCACGATCAGGTCGAGCAACCCGTCCCCATCTACGTCGTGGGTCACGATGCCGTTGATCGAAGACAGTTGGGCGTAGTCTGGTAAAGGCTGGAGGCGGAAGTTACCATCTCCGAGGTTTTCTATCGTTGTGGATGCAAAAAGGGTAGCCTTGAGGTGCAGGGCTTCCTCGAGCTTGTTTTGGCCGTAGACCTCGAAGATATCTGCCGCAGCAAAATCTTTGTAGGTCGTGTACCGCTGCTTCAATGAAGGCATTTGCTCTGTAGAGCAGGACTTACCTCGAAGTGGGTAAACGTTGTCTTCTTCGTGAAAGGCCAGCACGATGTCGTTTTTCCCATTTTCGTCCAAGTCGCTACTGTAAACCTCAAACGGCTCCAGGTCCGAGGCTTTGTACTTGTAGTTAAGACCGACGTTGCCAGCAATCAGGTCCTCGTCCCCATCACCATCAAGGTCCGCCGACGCGAGACTGAACCACCAGCCGGTGGTGTTGGCGAAGCCGGAAACGGTGGTGAGCTCAAATTGTCCAGCGCGATTCTCTAACAACGTCAGGGGCATCCACTCACCGGCGACAAAGAGGTCCTCATCCCCGTCCGCATCGTGGTCCATCCATAGCGCAGAGGTGACCATCCCCAGCTGCTCCAGCGAAGGGGCGACGGTGCTGGTCACGTTCGTGAATCGATCACCATCGTTCCTCAGGAGTACGCTCGACACAGGGTGGGGATATTTGCCGGGAAGTTGCCGCCCGCCGATGAAGAGATCCAGGTCTCCGTCTCCGTCCCAATCGCTGCTGACCGCCACGGAGCCGCTGAAGTCCATTTCCGTGAGCCCGTCAGAATGTGAATAGGAACCACTCCCATCGTTGAGGTAGAGCCGGTCCTGGTATTTTCCACCACCCAGCGCTTGCTCGTTACCCCCACTGACGACGTACAGGTCCAGGTCCCCATCCTGATCGCAGTCGAAGAAGTGACTGCCCATGTCCTCGAAGCCTGCGTCCCGGTTAAATGCCGCCAGGTACTTGATTTGAAAGGACCCATCTGAGTCCTGCAGATACAGACTCCCGGCGCGTCCCATCGCTCCCCCAATGTAGAAGTCTTCTAAACCATCGCCGTTGACATCAGCAACAGACGAAAATGGGCCTAATGCCGATAGGGTATGAGGCAACAGCACTTCCCGGCGAAAGTCATCAAACAGGTTTTCCGAATGACGATAGGCCGGCTGCGCGATATTGTCGACGGACGAGAAGGG
>JBCCXG010000809.1:0-2987 GCA_039191945.1 Bacteroidota bacterium | reverse complement strand
TAGCTATCAGATTAAACTACATTCCGGTGGCCGAGACTACGGTTAGCTACAGCACCTCTGACAATGGGGCGACCGGCGGGATGTTGCCTTTTGGTCCCGGTGTGGATTATGAGTCCATCGGTACTACCGCTACCTCCATCGGTGCAGGCGCCAATCCTCCTCAGGTCAGCTTCAATTTGAATATCAATGAAGATTCGGACCAAGAGAGCGACGAGGGCATTGATATCATCTTATCGGCATTGCCATCGGGCGTGAATGCGCTCAACGCACCGCAGACCTTTACGATTAGAGATGACGACAACGCAAGGAAAATCTTCTTTGCAAGGGCGGATACGACGGTTCAGGAGTCCGTGGGCTCGGTCAATATACCGGTGAATATGACGGCTAGTCAGGTAGACCCTACCAATCCTACGACAGTGGAATACAGTATCCTGGGTGGGACGGCCACCAACGTGGATGATTATTCGGTGCTTGGAGGCGGAGTGGTTACTATCCCGTCGAACAACATTTCGGCCACTTTCCCAGTCTCGATTGTCGATGATGCCGTCAATGAGGGCGTGGAGACCATTATCATCACGCTGTCCAATCCGACAAACAGCAACCTGTCGTTAGCCGAACCTACGCAATTCACGGTCAATATCAGTGACAACGATCAGCAACCGACCATCCAGTTCAACGCCGCTTCATCTTCAGATCTGGAATCAAATACCGCGCCTTCCATTGTGATCACGTTATCAGCCGTTTCCGGAGTTGATGCGGAGGTGGGCTATACGGTCTCGGGAAGCGCCACAGGAGGGGGGGATGATTTCACCTTAGTCAACGGGAAGGCAACAATTACTGCCGGAAGTATCAGCGCAACCATCAATCCTGTGGTAGTGGCCGACGGAAATCCCGAGGAGGATGAGACCATCATCATCACCCTAAGTAGCCCGAACAATGCGCTATTGGGCATTGAAACAGTCCACACTTACAGCATAGTCAACGATGATGGGCCTTTCGGTTTTGATGGGCCCGGTGGTGTAGGAGGCGGCGCTGTTTTGCCTCTCTGGCTCAAAGCGGACAGCATTGATGGGCTAGCGGATGGGGCACAGATTGAGCAATGGAGCGATGTATCCGGAAGCGGCAATGATGCCAATCAGGCGACCTCCACCTATCGTGCGACCTGGGAAAATGCTCCGGTAGATCAAATCAATGGCTTTCCCGTGGTGAGATTCGATGGCGTCGATGATCACTATGATGATACAGGATATTCCTACAATGTCAAGACTGCGTTTATCGTATTCAAGGTTAGCTCTTCTGCCCAGAGCGCTTCCGAGCTTGGCCATATCTGGGGAAGCTACAATGAATTGGTACAAATTGCCGCAGAGCCCAGAGGGGGAGCAGATCAGTTTGGTTTCAGTTTTGACGGTAATCAGTCCGGCTTTGGAACAGCCCGGTATTCCTTAGACGGTGAAGATTACGGGGGACTGGTGGATGATGCCAACTACTATCCTTGGAGTTATGACGCGGTCCATATGGTGGCGGTGGAGTATGACGATTTGGAGTCTCTGACCCGTCAAATCTTAGGAGGTATCGTCGATAATTTTTCCATTGGCGCACAGCAATATGGTGGAGATGTGGCGGAGATCATTGTCTTCAGCCAGGAGCTGAGTGAGGTGCGTCGAAGCATCGTGGAGAACTACCTCGCTGCTAAATATGGCATTTCTCTCCCAGTGGCCAAAGACCTCTACGCTTTCGAAAGCACCCACTTCTATGATGTCGCGGGCCTTGGCCAAGACCTGAACGGTGATGCTCATCAAGCCGCGCAGTCTAATAACATTTTGAGAGTATCGAACGCCTCTAGCCTGGATAATGATGACTATTTACTTTTTGGTCATGACAATGCCTCGTTGACTTGGTCAGGGGCGGAGGCGCCCACAGATTCGGTACAGCGTATCGGTCGGGAATGGGTCATGGATGAAACTGGCGACCTTGGCACGGTCACGATCGCTATCGATACAACTCACCTGCCAACCAAGCCAACAGATCACGAGGGATATGTGCTCCTGATAGACGACAATGGGAACTTCTCCGCGGCCGATGGGGGAACGACAATTATTCCATTAACTAAGTCCGGCAAATATTACCTTGCTAATGGGGTGGATTTTTCAGACGGCGACTATCTATCGATTGGTACGGTTGGTATTACGCTCCAGTTGGCAATCTCCGCTGCCAATGCCGGGGAATCGAATGGTGCCTATGACATAGTAGTGGCACTATCCCGCCCCTCTACAGGAGATACGGACCTCACTTTTGCAGCAGACGTTGCTAGTACTGCTGATGAAGGCGCAATACTGGACTTTTCCATATCATCTCCCCTACAAATTCTTACCGGGAGTACCATCGGCAACATTACAGTTACAATCAATGACGATGCAGATGTGGAGCTTGATGAAACCGTAATTGTCAATTTACTATCCGTCGACAATGGTGTCAGCATTGGCGCTAAAGACCAATTTACCCTGACTATTCAGGACAATGATGCCTCCTCTACCGGTACTACAGGACCTGGTGGTGTCAGAAGAGCTTCCTCTTATGAAGCGTGGTGGAGTGCCGACTCTGCTGTTTTTAGCGACCTAGGGTCAACTCCTGCAGTGGATGCTGGCGGCGTACAACAGTGGAATGACCTATCCGGAAGCACTGAGGCTCACCCAGCCACGGTCTTTGCAGTGACCACCGATCCGAGCTACAACCTCACCACCAATCTTGTGAATGGCAAGCCGGCAATAGACTTTAGTGCGGGCGACTCTCCATTGACAGTACTTAATGAAACAGGGCTCAATGCTACTGACCATTCGTTCCGGACCTTCGCGGTAGCTTTTGAGACTGGTACCGACCTTACCACCCGTCAGGTCATCTACGAAGAAGGTGGAGGGACAAATGGATTCAATGTCTGGATTCAAGCAAACACCGTCCATGTCAGTATCTGGGACGGCACATGGGATGTG
>JBCCXG010000808.1:0-3006 GCA_039191945.1 Bacteroidota bacterium | reverse complement strand
CATTAAGTCGCTTTGACCAACGGTCATATAGCTGTTCCTCATCGAGCACGAATCGGCTAATCCCCACGTCCTCAGTCCGAACCATGTGCCAATAGATCCAGGCGATAGGATTTTCCCCCTCAGCATGCTTGCGAAGATATTCCTCAGGCAGATTGTCGATGCCATTTGGAATGATGCGATGATGAAGGTCGGTGTACCTTTCAATGATGAGTGCTCTCGAGACCATCTTTTCAATAAATGATTGCGCCGCGAAAGCTAATCATTCACCGTTGGGTCGACAATAGAACCTAAATTTCCGTGTAGGAAGATACCAAATAAAACATGAGGAAATACATCGACGCGACTCCTGGGGCGGGAAAGAGATTCTATCAAGATTTTAAAGGGAAAGGAAAGGTCGTTATGCTCAATATGCTAAAGTTCAGGGTAACGGCCGACTACTCCGATCTCGATCACCTACGAACGGATGGCGAGATATCCGGTGAAGAGGCGTATCAATTGTACATGGACTTCACTTTTCCGTTGTTAAAAAAAGCGGGTAGCAGAGTATTGTTTATTGGGAAAGCCCATGATTTTTTGATTGGCCCGATAGACGAGCAATGGGACTTAGTGATCCTCGTCGAGCACGAGTCCGCGGAGAAGTTTGTGGCATTTGCCAGGGATCTGGAGTACTTAAAGACTGCTGGTCATCGAAAGGCTGCTTTGGAGGACTCAAGGCTCTTACCCCTATTGCAAACCTAAGTGGTCCACGGTTCTGCCGTTTAGCCAAACCCGTACGAGGGCCCCTGATCGTCTGCCCACAATGCGTCTTTATCTATAGCTCTAGGTAAGCAAAGGCACCTACTGATTACAGCTTCTTCCAATAGATGATCTTATCTTCTCCTTCTTGCCAGAAGTCCCTTATGGTAGCCTCCTGTTCATAGCCGAGATTAAGGTAGAATTTTCTGGTCAAATTGAACTGAGGATCGCCAGACGTTTCAACGATGAGCACCCGCTTTGACTGCTGCCTAAGCTTGTCCTCGAGGTATTTCATCATTTTTGTACCCACGCCTTTTCCTTGTTGCTCGTCAAGTACACCAATGGCATATAGGTTATAAGTGCCTTCGGTAAACTTTTCTGGAGCACAGTACCCGACCGCAATGAGTTCATTTTCCTCCTCTCCGGTGAACCAAATGTCCTCGGTGGCTGGATTATCGAGATAATCGGCAATCATTTCGTCCAGTAGCTCGGGCGGGAATAATTCACTGGAGGCTATGACCTTCCTGATTCCTTCGAGATCTTTCCTTTCTACTTTTCTGACTTCCATTTGTATTGCAATGAGGCTGCAACTTAGTGCTTAGTGCCGGGCGATGATTGTACGGTGCTGCTATTGTAAACCTTCGAAGGGCTGATGCCCAGCATGGTCCGGAAGGCTTTGCTGAAATGCGGGTGATCATAGAAGCATTCCTGGATCAAAGAGCCGAAAAGGTCCTGCCCCTCCTCCAAGTGCTTCTCAATTGTAGCCTTCAGTTTGCACCAAAGCAGATACTTTTTGAGGGACAGGCCGACCTCTTGTCGAAACAGGTGTGACAGTCTGCTGGGAGATAAATGAGCTACCTCCGTCAATACACCCATCATTTCTTCGTAAGCGACTTCATGACGATTCAGAGAGTCAATGACCGCGACTATTCGACTGTCATACTGGGGTGAGATATCGATGCTATTCAATGCACCAATGAGTACCGATGACGAATGAAGATCTTGTTCTGCCACAACTGCGGTGTAGCAGCCTTGGTTCATGGTAATGCCATGCTTCGACAAGAGGTCTTTGACAGCATCATTGCGATGTTCTATGAAGACTGTCTCGATGGTCTCAGCAGCACCCCCTATTTTATGTTTGACATTCGCATCTATCGCAGCAAATGCCACCTGCTCACGCTCCTCACGTTCCGTAGTAACCGTGACATGTCCTTCCCGGACAAAGAGTACTTCGATCGCAGGGTGGCTGTGAAAAGTCGTCTCTAGCTGACTAAGTTGGAAGCTATAGCGGCCAGCAAACGGGTTGAATTCTTGGACCGTCATCGCATTACCCGAAGCCCCAATCTAGGTTTTGGATTGTTCGTTGGCATCCTTGATCCAAACCGGTTCAAACTGTGATTCGTGATCCTGACCGATAATGTCTCTGTACAATTCGGGCCTTCTGGCCTTTAAGTAGCGATGACCACCGGCCAGGGGAATTTTGTCTTTCGTGATCGTCGCTACGGCGATTTCGTCGTCAAAGGACCTTACATCGCGCACCACCTCGCCGTAGGGATCGATGATCATGGCGTTACCATTTTTCAGATGCTCTCCGTCGTACCCTATGGGATTGGTGAAGGCATAGTACAGGCCATTGTCATAGGCCCGTGCTGGAAGCCACCGCATCAGCCAACCTCGACCCTTGGGTCCATCAAACTCTTGTCGAAGAGACACTGGATCCGTTTCTCTATTTCGCCAAAACTTATCGTCGACGTACCCTCTCCCTGGCATGGCCGAGGGAGTGCATCCAGTCACATGTGGGGCGAAAATCAGCTCAGCGCCCAGCAACTTCGTGGCCCTCACATTCTCTATGATGTTATTGTCGTAGCAGATCAGGATGCCACACTTCCAGCCTAGCAGATCGAAGACCTCATAGCTATTTCCCGGCGAAAGGTACTTACTGATGAAGGGATGAAGTTTTCGGAATTTGGCGATCAGCTTCCCTTCGTGTACGCAGATGTACGTGTTGAAAAATTGATCATCCTCAACTTCAACCAGTCCTGCTAGGATCGCGATATTGTATTTTTTCGAAATGTCAATCAGCTGTTTCGTGCTCGGGCCAGTCGGTACCGGTTCGGCCAATAGTGCCAATTCTTCCACGCTTAGATCCTTGGTGAAGGTGTAGGCCGTAATGCACATTTCATGAAAGCTGATCACCTCTGCGCCGGACTTCTTTGCCTCCTTTGTGAGCCTATCGATGACCGAAAGATTGTAGGTTTTATCGCCGTCTTT
>JBCCXG010000807.1:0-3012 GCA_039191945.1 Bacteroidota bacterium | reverse complement strand
TCTTTCGAGGGGGAAGCGGCTATTGGTAATGGTGATCCCCAGGTTGAAGACCGGGGAGCCCATGTAGGCTAACCTCACTGACGACACGATCGCCTGCCTTCGAGCGGGTACGACAAACTCTGGCAATGTAGTAGATCCGACGGTGACTGCAGCTCCCAAGGGAAAGTTGTATCGCTCATTGAAATTGGCATCAATAGAAGCCTTGGCACTCCAAAAGAGTCGGGGTGTCTCTACACCTACGTGGTCCCCTATCTCCATATCCGTTTCGATCAGCACACCCATGACACTATTGATGGCGTAGGAGCCTAGCAGACCCACCTCTCCCGTCAGTGATCGAATCTTGCGATTGACAGACGGATCGGGGACGCCATCTACAATACTCGCCACGTATCCGGCTACATCCACTATATCTGCATCGATTCGATTGAACCCGAACGTCCCGGCGAGTGATACCCTAGGCAGGTGTAGGAATCGAATCTGCCAAAGCGACTCGTAAGTAGTGATGGAATTGATCCCCTGGACCAGCAAGCTCTGAACGTCCGTACCTACCCGCACGGCTACATTATAGTTCAAACGAAAAGCAACCCAATCTTTGAGCTTGATGGAGGCCTTCACACCGATGTCGGCAAAAAGGACCTCGCCCGAAAGGCGCAGGGGCCCCACGACGGGTAAGTCCGCACTGAGGAAGTTGATGTCGTCCGACTGATCCAAACCCACCAGCATGCTGAAAAATGAAACCGGTTGCGGATTTTTGATGGCATCCTGCGGTACAAATGTGTGATCTGCAGACGATGGCAGCTTGGATTGGGACCAGCCCTGCCCTACTGTCAATAGCAACCCAATGAATAGAAGCTTTCTCATGGGTTTCCTTGTGGTGGAAAATATACCACGGTAAACGTGGAGTGACTTGATTTCAACCTCGAAAAGACGGGATCCTCCGATGTGGTCAGGTGCATGAGGCTTTGGGAATAGCGCATCTCGAGGTGGACGGTTCCCCAAGCTTTTTTCCGGAAGCGAAATCCAATCCCGGTCAGATATCCCAAATTGAAAGTCTTCAGGAAGTCATCCGCGTTCAGTTCGATCCTGGAGGTAGCACGGAGGGTCAATGGAAAATTGGCTGAGGCGCCGCCCATGAAATGCCAGCGCTGATTCTTGGTGATGATTCGAAACGTCAATGGGATCTCCAGCTGCTTGATGCTGATGTCAAAGGAATCTTTCAAAAACGTATCATCGGGGTCCGTATCATCCAAGAGACTGACACTGCCCCGCTCATCCTTAAAGGTGAGACCCAAGCTCAGGGCCACGTCACGTTCGACATAGTAGTCGAATTGCGCGCCCAAATTGTAGCCTATGTCAAAGCCAAATCGAGCATCGTCCGATTGTATTCCCGAAAATTCCGTGGCGATAGAGCCTCCAAACACCCCCCAATTGTACTGCGCCTGAGCGATGAGAGGCATCACACCCATCAACAGCAATAGCCCGCGAGTTACTTCAAGCGAAAGAGTCCAACGGCGCATGGGTCAGCTCAGTAGTTTTTCTTTGGTCCACCCCAATGATAGGATGATTGCCGCAGAAAGTGCGAGCAGGGAGTGATAAAAGTGCGGTAGCAAGTGAGGTTCAGGCGAAAAGCTACCAAGGCGAATACTGTGCCGAAGCGTGAGGCACGGATCCCTGCCACTCCTGGAAGATTCGTGCCAGGTCGGGTGGCTCAAGTTTAAGACTTGAAGCTTTTAGGACGTCTGATGGCAAATGAGGATTTGGTGATGCGTATCCATTTGAAGTTTTGTTATTCTGTGGACGGTGTGAGGCGGACCTAAATTCTAATGCGTATCCTCTCTCGATAAGGTTAGGCAGTAGCTTGCTTAGATTTGAAGAGAATTCTTCCAACTACGACACAAACCAGCGAACAGGTCAGTATCCACTCCAGATGTAATATGACATTGATGGACCATAGTACCGCGGCAGATATTAAAATAGCGACGATAAAAAACACTGTAACCTGTTTAGGACTTCCAGACAAAGAAACCAAAATAAGGAAAAAGACAAAAATGGCGTCCGCCCAGTAATTCCGCGTAATGAAATCTTCATCTCGCATATTCTGAATTGCATTTGCAAGAAGGACCACTCCAGGCAGTTTGCCTTTTGGGGTCATGAAAAAATCATCTCCATAAAGGACATCACCATAGAGCACAACTTTGTCATCCAACATCGAAAGCATTTGGCTGCTTGCCGTATCAAGACTGATCATTTCGTAATCGTCAAGATCGTTTCGGATATTGATAAAGACTTGGCCTGAGTGAGCCGGTTCAAGGCCGGTTACCTTACTGACAAAGTGGGCTCGGTTATTTGATCTTAACATAATACCCATACTAGGCTCAAGATCAACATAACCAGCTGTGTAATTTGGAGTTATACTCGTCAAGGAATCTAAGAAGATGATATCTTTCGGATGGTCCAGAAACAAACTGTATTGGATCACTAAACTTCCTGAACTGTTGTTGGCCGATTGTGCAAGCTGCGTCAGTTGAGTATTGGTTAACACGAAATCCACGCCAACGGTCTGCGCCCTTCCTAGAAGCAATATCAAATCGGACAGAAAGGTGGTGTCTTCGAATGAGGGTTCAACAATCACGATACCATTATCAGTAACCGGATTGTTGTACCAACCCTTCAAAGCAAAGAGGCTAAAGCTAGCGGGAAGGCGATTTAGTTCGGGATTTGTTGCCTTTATTGCTAGCAGGAAAACTCCCGAAGTCAGTAATGCAAATATGACTTTTCCTATATACTTGAAAGTCACCTTTGAGCGCGCTAAATTGACTGGTACTTTATCATAAGCAATCTTATTGATCCTCGCTCCTTATTCCGATAGATGAAGATGAATCTCACATCGTTGATAGGGAGCTCGCACTTCTTCAGGGTCAACAAATGTCATCTAATGTGAATTCCCCATCCTGATGGATCTTTTTGCAGGCCAGAAATAATATAGACAGAGCAATTAAGAGAGAGTTCTTC
>JBCCXG010000806.1:0-3013 GCA_039191945.1 Bacteroidota bacterium | reverse complement strand
GGGGGTAAATGCCGACGTTGTGGAGAGTGAATTGCTATTCTTCGGATCGTGATTGAATCTGTTAAATCGCGCGGTCTTAGGATCCAATAGGTTAAGCCCCTGCTCCTCCGTCCCCACGAGGATCTTTCCGTCCATTGTCTCGGCTAGGTTGCGCAAAACGTTAGAGGAGATAGAATAGCGGTCCAAAGGATCATTCTGATAGCTCACAAACTCAGACGCCTCAGGAGCAAGCCGATTGAGGCCACCTGCTGCCGTCGCAACCCATAGCGAACCCTCACGATCCACATGCAAGTCGAAAACGTCGTCGCTCGACAAACCCATGGTATCTGCTCGATAAACAGCTATGAGCTGGTGTCCCACAGGGTCTAGTTGGTATAAGCCTTCATGAGTACCTACCCATATGGACCCGTCGCGATGCGCCGCCAATGATGTGACTATCGAAGGTGGCAAAGATATCTCCTCCCAGATGCTTGTGATCTGCTCGGTACCTCGATCCATGTGCCACAGGCCATTGACCCCACCTATCCAAAGGTCTCCGTGCTTATCAACGAGGATGTCGTTGACATCGACATTGGCAGTAAAAATGCTACGAGCGTAGCGCTTGAAATCGATACCGTCGAACCGGTAGAGTCCGTTGTTGGTACCCAACCAGATGAAGCCCATGCGGTCTTCATTGATACAATATATGATATTGGATTCCAGGTCTCCAGTCGGCGGATAGGTGTGAAACCGAAACTGAAGGGGTTGTCCAAAAAGAGATAAGAACGAGTGGATGAGAAAAGCTGAGACCGTGATGCGGGATACCATAGCGCTTTTAAACTCTCTATTATCGTCCGGAAAAACCATTACAATCCGTTGATCTGGAAAAGATTTGAAGTCACCCTGGAAAAAGGGCGCATGTACGGTCGAACAAAACGGGCACCTCGGTTTATACTCATCCGGATTCGCTCATAGCTCTTGCATCGAAAGATCGCGCCGCACAGCGATACGCTGAATCCATCCCAAGACAATGTATGTACAAAAGAAAAATCTCAAAAAATCTCTTGACCCTTACCTTACGTCATAGCCTACGTTTGCTTTATCGATTGTGACGACCTACTGAGATGGTGACCTATACTGTAAAACAAGTGAGCAAGCTATCGGGTGTAAGCATCCGGACCTTGCATCATTAAGACCAGATCGGGCTGCTTGAGCCGGCTGAGCGGCAACGGTCAGGTTATAGATACTACGGCGAGGCGGAGCTTTTGCGCCTTCAGCAGATCCTGTTTTACAAGGAGCTTGATTTCCCCCTGAAAGAAATCAAGGCCCTCCTTGACGACCGGAACTTCGACATAATCAAAGCACTGAAATCGCATAAAGTGCTTCTGATCCGTCGCCAACATCGCATCAGCAAGCTACTCGACACAATTGATGAAACGATTGGTAAACTTAAAACAGGAGGTATCATGAACGAACCCCAAGATTTGTATGAAGGCCTGCCCCAAGAGGTCAGCGTTGCGCTGCGGGAAGAGGCCATTGAAAAGTATGGACTGACCGCGATCGAAGTATCAGAAGACCATCTACTGACGTTGGGCAAGAGAGGCTTCTCCGAGCTTCAAAACGACTTGCACCAAGTATTTCGCGCGCTGTCAAATGTGACCCATGAATCACCCGGTAGCGAGGCTGTTCAGCAGTTGATCGATCGTCACTATCGTATCATTAGGCAACTGTGGGGTACTGCGAAAATGACCAACCCACAGGCAATAGACTACGAAGGGCTCGGACAATTGTATGCTGACGATCCGAGGTACACCATGGTCGATGGACAACCAAAAGCTGAGCTGGCGCAACTTATGAGCCAAGCCATGTCGCACTATGCGCGCACCGTGTTGAAATAAAAAACTCAGGGCGCCCCGGGGCCCCTGAGTTCTGTTGGAAGCTTTTTTGATTGTAGCCACTACGGCGTTTTACATCTCCTCGTCTTCCTCGACTTCCTCCTCTTGCTCCTCAGGAAATTCGAAGGACTCCTCGTCGTCGATGAAAAGTGGAGGGAAAGTGGCATAACCCAATTGCTTCATCACATCTGTTTCGTTGTAGATCCGTCGCAACCTGGCAATCTTTCCGTTTTCGATCTTGTAGGCTGCATTGATCCACAACGCCACAGGACCTTTCCCATCCTTGAACCATAGCTCGAGGTTGGCCCAAGCCAGTACCCAGTCTCCAGCGGCCGGACCGTCCTCTTGCGAAGCAGTCAAGAATTGCAGCCCCTTGTACTCGATGGTTTCGTAGATGTTGGATGAACTTACTCTCCAGGCACTGACGGCTTCGTCCCTATTTGCGCTGTCGTAGATGCTAGGCCCTAAAGCCAGGAAGTTGTCGGCCAGCATCGAGGACATCGCCTCGAAATCTCTGTCCTCAACCGCGTCCAAGTAGTTGCGAACCAGCTGAAGGTTGGCTGCCTCTAGTTCTTTCTGGGCCTTTCCGTCGTCGCCGCAAGCCGAAAAGAGTAGTAGGGCAATGCCTAAAATGATGAGATGCTTCATAATTGGAAGTGTCTTTGAAATTTGGTTAAAGATACGAGTTTGTATCAGTCGTCCAACTCGCCGATGAACGGAATGCTCTCCAATATCTGAGCCTGAATGATACTTTCAAAGTACCGCTCGATCTGATAAAATTGGCCAGCGGCTTTCACGCCAGCGGTCTTGGACATCTTCTTGAAGGTCTTCAACATGAGTTTGTCACGCGATGATCGCTGCTTGGCACTGGCCATTGCCAACTCCTTGATCTTGTCGTCCGTGAGTCCATCATAGTTGTCAGCATAGTCTTTGAGTAGCTGTATACGGCCTTGTCCCAGTGCCTTACGACCCGTCTCATACTCTTCATACGCCGTCCAAAAAGCGTCGGCCGCGTCTCCATCGAGGTCAATGAAGTCTGCCACGATGGCCCTCTTCTCCATACCGAAAACAGACTGAATGAATTCAACTTCCTCTTTGCCGCTTTGTGCCTGTAATAAGTGTACTGATGATACCAGTAG
>JBCCXG010000805.1:0-3013 GCA_039191945.1 Bacteroidota bacterium | reverse complement strand
TCCTGTAAATCACTTGGAGGTCTTGAAGCGTAGGAGATGAGTGGTGGGCGGATCTTCAACACGAATCGAAAAAGAACCCAATAAACATCTCTACTCATGAAAGAGACAAGAAGATCAAGTATCAAAAAAATCGGAACCGGTTTTTTCGCCCTTCCAGCGGTAACCAGCCTGGGCGCAATCGTATCAAGCTGCGGAGGAAACCCAACAAGTGGTGAATCAACGGCGGAAGGCGAAGCGAATGCCGCTCCTACCGAGGCAGCATCCATGTTTTTCAGTATTTCTCTGGCGCAATGGTCACTCAATCACTCCATCTTTGGCAAATCGAGGGAATTGGGCTGGGAGGAATTCGGTAAAAGACTCAAGAATGATCCTGACTCATTGCTACAAGGAACTATTGATCCGCTCGATTTCCCATCCATCGCCAAGAATGATTTCGGATTGGATGCCGTCGAATATGTGAATACCTTTTACTTCAGCAAAGCTGAGGACATGGACTACCTCAGTCAACTGAAGCAACGCTGCGACGACAACGGCGTCAAAAGTGTCCTGATTATGTGTGACGCAGAAGGGAACCTCGGGGACTCTGACGAGGCAGCCAGGATCAAGGCGGTGGAAAACCACTACAAGTGGATCAACGCGGCAAAATACCTAGGTTGTCATTCGATCCGAGTCAATGCGGCAGGGCAGGGGACAGCCGAAGAAGTCAAGGCTGCAGCTGTGGACGGTCTAGGTCGTTTGACAGAATACGGGGCTGAAAACGAAATTGGAGTAATCGTAGAGAATCACGGTGGTTATTCTAGCAATGGCCAATGGCTCGCTGATGTAATAAAACAGGTCGGAAACGATTATTGCGGCACGCTGCCAGATTTTGGTAACTTCTGCATTGAACCAGGCGACGATGGTTGTGTGAACGAATACGACCGGTATAAGGGCATGGCGGAACTGATGCCCTTCGCTAAAGGCGTCAGCGCCAAGTCCAAGCAATTTGATCAAAATGGCAATGAAACTAGTACAGATTTCACGAGAATGTTACAAATCGTGAAGGACTCGGGCTTCAACGGTTACATAGACATCGAGTACGAAGGCAGCGAGTTGAGTGAGCCAGATGGTATCAGGGCGACCAAGGCATTGCTTGAGAGAGTGGGCAAGCAAATGAGCTAACCAAGGCCGAAGCAAGAACTAGAAGGGTGCCTCACATGGGCACCTTTTTTTGTTTTGGGGAATGGCACAAAAGACCATCCTATTTGGAACTTCTCTTGGCTAATACCCTCAAGAGAAAAGATAAATTGGGTAAGAGGTTTACAACAACATAATGCCACTTACCCGCCTCAGCGAAGCGACCTGTAGAGACGAGTTGGAAAACAACTTGCTACCATTTTGGATGATCGAGATGGCCGACATCCAGCACGGTGGTCTTTTGAGTCGGATGTCGGCATCTGGCACTCCACTATCGGGAGAGAAGTTTGTAGCCATGCACGCTGCAGTATTGTATATCTTCTCGGCCTCGTCCTATAGACTTGGGGGTGATGCCAAGAGCATTTTTGCCACGCAACTTTATGAGTACTTGGTCGGACACTGCTGGGACGAGGAGTTTAGCGGGGTTCATTGGTCACTGGACAAATTGGGAAATCCCAAGTGCAAGGATAAGGACCTCAAAGCCCAGGCCTTGGCTCTATTAGGCTTTTGCAGTTACTTTAGAATGTCTGAGGACTCACAGGCTCTCCTTCTGGCCAAGGAAACCTACGACCTGATTGAAAACAAATATTGTAACTCCTACTTAGGCACTTATGCCGAAAGGTTCGATCAGACGTGGACTTTCATGGACCCTCCCTCTTCGTACCCCAAAATGGCGTCCAAGGCTGAAGTAGCACTATTGTGCGCATACGTCGCACTCTATAAGCTCTGGCCCGATAGCAAGCTTAGGCTTCGCATACTCCAATTGTGTCACAACATCATACAGCATATCCATCCTCAGGGTAAGCCATCGAACACCTACGTCAACGGGTTTGGTCATCTTGAATACCATTCCTCCGCATTGGGGCATGACGCTGAAGCCAGCTGGCTGCTTTACGAGGCCGCTTCCACCCTACAAAATACAGAACTACTCACACTAAGCGAACACTTGTCTGGCGAGACTGCCCATCTGATCATTAATGCTCAAGACAGCACAGGAGGGATATCAGATCTACCACCCGCCACTGGTGAGCGTTGCCCTTTGAAGTCCTCCTGGACGCAAGCTCACGGCATGATTGCCCTTGTCAATCACTGGATCATAACTGGCGATGACTACTACCGACACCGTGCAGAAAAGGTGTGGGAATTCATTCAGACCTACCTCCGCGATGAAGCCGCCGGTGGATGGTACGCCGCCGCAACTCAATCGCCAGGAAAAATGACCTGCGATCAGGACAGGGTTGGGAACGAAAACTTCGGTCACCAAAGTGCCCTCGCCATGCTGGAGTTGCTTGACCGGTTTGCCATAGCCCATACACAAGCCAAGTAAACCGCCAAGTAAACCTCTCTATGGTATAGATACCGCCACTACCCGCTCACGTTCCTCCGACCTAGGTCGTAGTGCACTCATGGGCGCATTGTTGTTGGCCACAATAATCAACGGACCATTGTTCGTATCTACCCGAGCTAAGTCCTTCACATCTCCATTCAGGAACAAGCCAGTCTCAGCGCGAGGTGCAACGGTAAAGCCTCCTTCTCCGTCGCCGAGTAGCAGCTGTCCATAACTTGCATCATTTCTCGTGGTTTCTATCTCAGAACCAAACATGTTCCCGGCTACCAAAAGGTCCAGGTTACCATCTTGGTCAAAGTCCATTGAGATGATGCCATTGATAGAAGAAAGTTGGACCTCATTCGGCAAGTTCCTCATCTCAAAGCCATTACCGGTATTTTCCAGATAGCTGCTCGCAAAGTGACGGGCCTGATAGTGCAAAGACGCTTCAAGGTCCTCGGGCGTATATATGTCCTCCAAAGTCGCAGAGGCAAATGAGTTGTAATCCTC
>JBCCXG010000804.1:0-3014 GCA_039191945.1 Bacteroidota bacterium | reverse complement strand
TGGCGGGAAGTTACCCCGCCCTATATCTATCCGGAATGAGGGTGCTCGAGGTGCTAAAGGGCAAAGTAATCCGGAAACGTAGCGACGGTTGGGGACGCAATGTGTTGGTGGCGGTGCAGTTCAGCTTGTCGATCTTAATGATTGTAGCGGTCTTAGTGATTTTCCGACAAATGGACTTTGTGCAAAGCACCCATCTCGGATATGACCGAGATAACCTCGTCTATTTCCAAAGAGAAGGTAAGCTCATGGAGGGAGGAAATACCTTCCTGGAAGAAGTGCTGAACATCCCGGGGGTGAAGGATGCCACGATGTCCGGGTTCTACATCGGAGGTATGAATTCCACAGGAGGCGTGGGTTGGCCAGAAAAAACAGACGAAGATCAACTACAGTTTTGGGAAGTTGACGCAGGACCTGGTCTGATCGAAATGATGGGAATAGAAGTCATTGAAGGGCGATCTTTCTCAGGAGATCTCTCGTCGGACAGTACTGGCATCATCTTCAACGAGACGGCGATCAAAGCCATGGGGCTGGAAAACCCCATCGGAACGCGGGTGTTCCACTACAAAGGCTTCAAAAAAATCATTGGTGTCGTCAAGGATTTCCACCTGGAATCGCTCCACCAGCCGGTCCAGCCAACGCTTTTCCTGTACGATCCTACCGAGTCACCCTTTATCATGGCCAAACTCCAAAAGGGTGCGGAAAAGAATGCACTGGAGGCAATGGAAGACGTGTTCAATGAATTCAACCCAGGCTTCCCTTTTGAGCCCAAATTCGTCGATCAGGACTACCAGGCACAATACGCGGCGGAACAACGAGTGGGCGCACTTTCGGCCTATGCTGCTGGGTTCGCCATCCTGATCTCGTGCCTTGGGTTATTCGGATTGGCTTCTTTCTCTGCAGAGCGTCGCGCTAAGGAAATCGGGATCAGGAAGATTCTGGGCTCAGGTATCGGTGGCATCATTCGATTGTTGATGATGGATTTCTTGAAGGTCATCCTGGTGGCAGTCGTCGTCGCCCTTCCCTTAAGCTACTTCGTGGCCCAAGGGTGGCTGGAAGGCTTCGCCTATCGCATACCACTGGAATGGTGGTTCTTCGCCTCGGCTGGAGTCGCCGCATTGATAGTAGCCGCTCTGACGATCAGCGCGCAGACCTGGAAAGCAGCAGTAACTAATCCGGTTCAAAGCTTGAGGGATGAGTGACATCATGGCATCTTAGGGGGATATGAGTTGTTCCTCCTGACCAGAAATCTGAGCATCATGGCATACCATCGGGTCGATTTTCGCTACGGGAATCCCCCGGTGGTTCTATCACGGTTTTTGTAGGTCAGTTTCGATATTCACGAGTGAAGATCGCTCCTCGTTGTTGCCTATTGGCCCTTAACCTATGTGTTTCGGGATGTCCGTCTAGGACGCATTTTCAAAAAGTAGTACACCTGCGATTGCCCTTGGTACTCGCGATCTTCATTCTCTTGACACCGCTACCTTCGGCCACACCTGCTTGATCGAGAAGGCATGAAGGAAGATCGCAATCGGCAGCAAGAAAGCAGGAAGCAGGAGGTACGGAAATTGTGTCAATAGGTACCTGTTATCGTTTGAAGCAAAATCGCTGAAGTAGTATGCAGAAACGAAAGAAAACATCGTCAAGGACAAGATCGCTAGTCCAGCAAGGTTCCAAAGTAGCACGCCACGCTGCTTGATCAGTCCCTTGAAGGAGGCTATACTCACAATGACCGCCGACACACCCACTAGGATATCGAAGTTCAGTCCCTCGAATGTCACTTTTTGCGGAAAGACACCTTGGGCGTAGGTCGCAAAGATCAAAAGCTCCACAAGTATCCGAAAGGACTGTATGGCAACAGGAAGGTACGTGGGCGTAGCATCGAGCGCTTGCTGCATTGCCTTTCTGTTCACCAGCACAATGCAAAGGACTGCTGCGGGTAAAACGATCAGTGCCGGCACTCTTGGGGGAAAATCGAAGTTTTGAAGTACCTCCGATTTGTGAAGTACAAGTAGGTACGAGAACCATAGACCCAGACCGATTATGTACCGCCAGGCTGTCCGACCTCTTAGGACGAGGAGTAGCACACTCGCGACGCCGACCGAAAGTAGATAATAGCTTGCTTCCACCATAATTTCACTTCGCTTTAGAATTTGCGGAAATTTCGACTATCACAGGCGAAAGCTATTTGACCCAAATTGCTAATGTGACTGCCGCAAGTGGGACGGGGATTGTCCCGATGTCTTTTTGAAGAATCTTGTAAACGAAGAGAGCTCGGAAAAGCCTACCTCCAAAGCGATCTGACTGAAAGGTTTGTCAGACGAGGTAATCAGTTCCCTGGCTTTCACCGCTTTCAGGTGATTGATGTAGCGCACAGGAGTCAGCCCATAGAGCGTCTTAAAAGTCCTGATGAAATGAAACTTTGAAAGGCCACAGTACCTGGAGATATCATCCAATTCCAAGGTTGAGAGGTAATTGCCATGAATTAAATCGAGCGCTTGACCTACGCGTCTCATGAGCTCCTTTTTTGTAGATACTTTGCTGGCGGGTAAGTACTGCAGCTTCTTGACTTTTGACTGGGAGCTCAAGAGGATAGCTTCCAGAATACTTGCCAGCGATTCATACTCTCGATCTGCGTCGTAGTCTGTATCTCGGTGTTCGATCTGATATCGATGCATCGCTTGTAGCCTCCCTTTCAGTACCTCGGTCATTCGATCGGTCTTGGGTAGCACCTCAAAGTCAGGTAGGTTCGGATTTCCGAAATTGTCTAATGACCAATCTTCTTTGAGCATGAGTAACTGTAGCACGTCCTGAAAAAGGGACTCACCGAAGTGGATATTGAAGGTTTGAGTGACCTGTCGGTCTGGGACGTGCAGGTTGAAGTGCTGACCGTCGTTGGAGAGGCAATAAAAATCTCCTGAAACCGGATACCACCGCTTGTCCAGACCAATCAGAGATTGTCCCGAGAGGTTATAGAATAAGCTGAAAGGTCCCTTGATATGGTCACGCTCCGTGTG
>JBCCXG010000803.1:0-3020 GCA_039191945.1 Bacteroidota bacterium | reverse complement strand
TTGAGCTTGTGTTATATACAGGATATCTGAGCACACCGGAGCAAGTCGATGATATATTGGAGCTGATTGACGATTACCGCCATCAAATACACGCCGTAGTTGTCGATCCGGTGTGTGGAGACGGTGGCAAGCCATACGTCTCGGAAAACCTCATCCATAGCTTTGACCGGCTACTGAAAATTGCTGATGTAGCCACACCCAATAGAACGGAGCTAGCCCTCGTGCAAGGACTGAGCGTCGAAAATGATGTATTATCACTAATCGACGCTTTCGTCAAACGTTATCCAAGTATCGCGTTGATCACGACAGGGGTGTTATGGGAGCGCGAGATTGGGAACTATTTGACTGTCGGTAATCATACCGAAGTACTGAGGCACTCGATGGAGGTGGATAGATTACTTTCAGGTACCGGAGATTTGTTTGCCGCGTTGTTTATCTACTACCGATATCTCCAGGGGATGAAGGCTCATGACGCAGTGAAACGAGCGGGAGATAGAATTGTCGACCTCATCGCAAACGACCGGGATCGCTCTCACCGACCCGAGGAGTTGCAATTTGATCTAAATTCTGCGGTCTCCTGATCATTTGGCTCGCCGGTTGGGCTGCACGCTGAGGCGATAGCTACGTGCCTGATCGAACGTCGACTGGGCATTTCAAATAGAACTATCCTGCGTGGGCAATCATCTGAGGAGGGGCCACGTGGTTTCGATAGGTATTGGGGTCAAGATTGACTCGTAAGCTTTCTGACTGCAAACACTCGGAGCTGACTCGCATACAAGCCGCAGAGCACGAAACAGGCTACACTCTGTACCATGAGCGTCGGTAGGAGTCCGATGGCATCAGCCAGTGCCCCAACCAGTACACCGCCCAGGGTGATCGAGCCATTGAAAGTCGTAATGTAGAAACTCAACACACGACCTCGCTTGTCTATAGCTGAGATCGTCTGGAGCATGGTATTGGTGCCAGAGAAGAACCAAACACGGCCAAAACCAATGATCGTAATCGCAACAATGCTGACTGCAAGGACCTTGGATATCGAGGCGATGAACAGACCAATAGATACTAGCAATAACGCGATCATCACCAGGTAGGGAATACCTTCTGCGCTCTTGCGGTTGGCCATGTAAATACCTCCGATGATGGCACCGAGGCCGCGTGCACTGTTGAGATAGCCATAGACCAAAGGTCCGCCAAGTAATACTTCGCCCGCCAGCGGAGGCAAAAGCACCATGTAGGACACCCCCAGAAACGAGAAAGCGGCCACAAAGACCAGTGAAGCTTTGATCGGTGGCATTCGAAATGTGTACCGTGCGCCATCCTGAAATTCACGCCAAAAGTTCAACTTCCCTGCGGGTTTGGCCGGATTCTTTTCACGAATGAGCTGGAAGACCCACGAGGTTGCTATGCTGGCTATACCGTATATGAGAAAACAGAGCTCCTCGCCTACCAGGGGGATCACGGCGCCGGCGATTGCCGGTCCGATGACTCGGGCGGTGTTGAAGACCGTGGAGTTGAATGCGATGGCATTTGTGAGTTTCTCTTGGGGGACGACATCGTTCACAAAAGCCTGCCGAGAGGGCATTTCCAAGCCCTTGAGCACACCAAGTACCCATTGGATGCCGATCAGAATACCCACTGTGGTGACGCCCCACCAAGTGAGGGCGGTGAGCAAAAAGGCAAAGGCACCGATACCTACATGAGCGTACTGTACCAGGCGCTTCTTACGAAAATGATCTGCAATCACCCCTGAGAAGAGCCCTGTCAGGAATACGGCCAATTGATTGGAGAAGATGACAATCCCCAAGAGCGTCGTAGAGTCCGTGAGCTCGTAGGCCAGCCAACCCACCGCTACTTGGTGCATCATATTACCAATATTGGATAGCGCCTGGCCGGTAATGAAGAACCGATAATCTTTGTAGTGGAGTACGCGCATGGGCAAGTGTCTCAGAGGAAACCGCCCTCCCCGCAGAGTGTTTTCGGCCAGGATAACTTATCAAAGAAGATGACCACAACTAGCAAAAGCTAAAACCTGGGCGAAGCAGAGGTGAAGCCGCTGAAAAGCACTCGGGTTCGGATGCCTATGTCCTACTAGGTCGTGTGCGGAATTGGTGTACTACACATTGTTGATCAAAGCCATCTCCCACTGACGATAGACCGATCTGACAGCTATCGGAAAATAGACAGCCGGACTACCATCGGATGAGGACCACCACCTCCTCTCTCGAAAAAAAGAAAACCTCGACGAGGGAATCGCCGAGGCTTTGCCAATTGGTCTCTTGGTAGTCCTAAGCGGTCAACGTCTCCCAGGGCCCGGTGATGGCGAAGGTCAAGCCTTGCCCCTGGATATTGACAAACAGGGTCTTGCCGGACGGTGAGAAACACACGCCCGCCATCTCGGAGTCAGATCCGATATTGCGCGCGATGTTGTAGATCTTTCCTTCAGGGGTGATGCCTCTCATGTAGGAGTCGGAGTGGTCCTCTACGAGTACGACGTCACCCCAGGGTGCGACGGTCAAGTTGTCACAGTTCTTGCATAACTCGGAGTCGTTGGGTTCCGCGAAGAGCACCAATTGGCCAGGTTGCTCGGCCTCTCCTGCCGTCCCTTCTGCGGGGCTGGGCACGTACTTGAAGACTTGCCCTTGCTTGGCCTGACCACCGCTTGTACAAGCGAAATACACCTCGTCATTGCCGTACCACATCCCCTCACCACGGGCAAAAACAGCCGCGCCGTCTTTGTGCCCACGCAGTCGTAGGTCATCCTCCAATGGATCAATATCTTCGAGCGTCATCCACTCCACCTCAAAAGCCTGGCCCACCTGCATGGTCTGCTCATCGTGATTGCGCGTATCGAAGCTGGGCTGGCCCTTGATGACCAGTGCCTGCAGGGTTCCACCCTCTGCCAACTGGCCAGGTACGTCGGGGATGAATCTGTAAATCAGGCTGTCCCCTTGGTCTTCTGTTTGATAAACGATACCGGTTTTGTCCGAGACGCAAACTGCTTCATGATTGAATCGTCCCAT
>JBCCXG010000802.1:0-3022 GCA_039191945.1 Bacteroidota bacterium | reverse complement strand
CGATCTCTGATTGCACAAAGGCTGCGGGATCCGCTTTGTATGCCATTTCGAAACTTGTGACCCGGGATTTGTTGGTGAAGTAGATACCCAGACCGACGGTCAAAATCAAAAGGCCAGCTATCAAGGTCGGAAACTGATAGGCCTTGGCCAGGTCGGTCCTCCCCAACTGCCAGAACCCGATGGCCGAAACCAGGAAAAGTATGCCGAATAGAATAAAGAATCTGGAGGAAAAGACTTCGTCTTTGGCCCAGTCAGTGGCTAGCTTCAGTATTTCCATGACATTGAGTTAGGGTGACTTCCAGATCCATTGGCTGATTCTGCGACTGTTGAATCGCCAACGGACCCCGGGAAGGTAAGCGAAAATTCTGAGAGCCTCCTGGATTGGGGCTTGTACACAAAAGCTCATTGGGTTCTATCTCCAGGCCATTTGGGTAAGGAGATGCCGTTGCTACTGGTCTATTTTGAATAGGTCAGGCAATTTGAATTCCCCATTTACAACCGCCTGCTTTGGCTCGTATAGCCGGCATTGAAGCATAAAGTCGTCATTTGGAGCAGGCAGCCAATTGGCCAGCTGCTTCTGATCCGTGGGTTTTGCATAGGAAATGTAGATAGTGAGGGAACCATCCTCGTTATAGACCAAGCCCTCTGTCATTGACGCCACCTTGTATCGATCGATTTCATTTTCTACCATGAAGCGATCGACTGCATCGTACATCGTAATGGACCAAAATCCTCCTAAGTCATAATTGACCGACATGTCGGCTGGAAGGGTGATTTCGTAAGCATTAGCACCGTGTAGGACAGCTCCATCCGCATCCACATAGCGTTTCGGGTACATGGCTCGCTCGGGCGAATTCAGTCCAATCGAGTTCATGTTAATGGCGGATCTCTGCAGATAATCAGCTTCGTATCTGCCGGCAGTATACTCATAGTTCCAGCCATTGTAGGGAGTGGCGCTGTATTTGGCAGCATCCACGATGATGTCAAAACCATCCTTAAATGCTTTCACCAGGGCCTCCTTTTTAGTTCCATAGAGTTGAGTCGTACCCCCCTCACCTATTCCAATGTAAGCCAGGGGTTGAAGAATATTGGCATCTTCGGCTAAGGGGTTAGCGGCAAGGACCTTATCCAAGCGGTCAAACCAATCCAGGCCTTGCGGAAACTGCACTGTCGGGGCTTCCTCCGTGTCCGTGGGAAGGGGTTGCTCGCCACCGTCTGGGAACTCGCTTAGCGGCATGATCCTCCATTGCAATTGAAGATCGTTGACTAATTCCTTATCCGATGCGGACTGGGAACCAATTCTTCCAGCCAGCCATATGTATCTCGTTCTTGAATAGAAAACGGGAATATCCTCGGGCAGCTCCCCTCCATAACCCCTTTTTGCGATGATGAAGTACCCGCCTTGATCACCCACTGTAGCGTTGCACAAATCCACCACCGATTCTGTGTACATGTCAAGGATCTGTTCAATCCAATAGCGGTTCTTTATGGCCGGGATAAAGATCGCGATAGGCTGCTCTTCCACGTCAGCCCATCCTTGAATGTAATAGGTGTCGTTGTTGGGGGTGGTGTAAGACCGGTCTCTATAATCCCACAAGCGCGTTATCGGCCCAAACATGTTCATGGGCGCTTGACCATTAGTCATCGGTGCATCCACAGAGGTCTGTTGGACGAGGGCGACGTCCATCATCACCGGTGCCCAACCGTAGATCAGGGCTTGTACCCCCAATGCGTAGGCGTAGTCGTATTCCACTTGCCCCCTTTCACCGAGAGCGGGTGTCGTTGGCTGGGCTGGGTTGGACGGCCCGCAGCCCAATAGCAGGCTGACATATAGTAATGAAAACAGGGAAATTCTTCGGTAGTAAATCATTGTCATCAAATCACTTAAACATACTCGTGGGCAAAAGCAAAGCCAACTGAAGTCGCCACTGCCATTCGGGTCCGAAATCCGGGCGAACCACGTTGTAATACATTTGGGTTTGTACATTCAAAGGCAACTTCCCGACAAAGAGCACCTTACCTCCACCCGCCCCCAGTGGGACAATCCATCTATCATCCCCTCTAGCCTTCCAATCTGAGGTGATGATCGGCGCGGTGTTAACGTACCATCCATTGCCCAACTGACGAGTGATGAATAGGTTGATGAACATACGGTTGACATCGGCCCGCTCGCTATCACCGGCGATCGACCACACATTATTGACCAAAATGCCTAGGGTCCAATCCTCGGATTGTACCAATCCGACGACGGATGGACCGAGACTCCATTTCTCTGTTCCTCGTTCGCTCCCGCCTGCCGGGATCTCGATGACCGGACCCGCGCCCCATATAAAAGGTTGGTCTTTAGGGACGTAAAATCCCGTAAAGACGATGTCCGCAAGACCACTACTGGCAATGCCACTTTCGCTTGCGAAGTCAGGGATGCTGACAATAGGGAATATCGTCCGAGTGATCAGCTGACCTCCCAGGAGGGGCACCACTGGTTGTATGTGAAGGATGTTGGTATTGCGATCGAACGCGCCCTGGTTGCCATTGAGGTTGTTTTGCAAGGGTATGCTGATCAGGTCTGCCACGGGATTGGCCACCTCTTGTGACAGCGATTCCTGGGAGTCTTGCGCCCATGCATCAACAGCAACCAGGCCCCAATAAGCGAGGATCAAGAGATACTGCGCCCAAAATCGAGGACAGCATCTTACGATTTGCAGTCTTGAATGGCAGTTTTTCATCTCGATCTCCAAAAGGGTTCCTGGTTAAAGATGGAGCATATTGATCAGAATAGCTTTCTGCCTCCCTGTGAATCTTTTTGACATGCCTCAGAGAAAACAAATGGAAGGGTCAACAAGGACATCTGGGCACTCAGAAGACCGGAAGCAGCGCATTTGGGGTTCGGGAATTGTCTACTAGTCAATTTCGGCTACAACCGCCCGGAATACGGCTACTTTTTCCACGACGCCAGTAGCCAGCTTTGTACCGTAATCAACAAATAGAACATGTCAAGAATATTAATCACAGGTGCGAATGG
>JBCCXG010000801.1:0-3024 GCA_039191945.1 Bacteroidota bacterium | reverse complement strand
TGGAGATCATCTCTATTCCGTTAGAGGGCGACTTGCAGCACAAAGACAGCATGGGGAATGTCGCTGTGATCAAAGAAGGTGATGTGCAGGTCATGAGTGCGGGTACCGGCATCCGACACAGTGAGTTCAATAAAAATGGTGATAAAGAGGTCAAATTTCTTCAGATTTGGCTTTTCCCAAGGGCGAAGAATGTAGCGCCTCGCTACGATCAAATCAGTATCGACAAGGTGGCCCAACCCAACGAATTCTATCAAATTCTGTCCCCCAACCCCGATGATGAAGGGGTATGGATTCATCAGGACGCATGGTTTCACATCGGAGATATTCAGCAGGGCCAATCTGCTCGCTACCAACTCAAGAAGCCCGGTAATGGCATCTACGCCTTCATTATCGATGGTGCAGGCGTGATGGAGGGGCTGCAACTCGCAAGACGGGACGGCCTGGGTATCTGGGACACTAATGAAGTGTCATTCACCGCTTCCGCTGACGCGAAGGTGCTCCTCATGGAAGTACCCGTGACGCTCTGAAGGCGTTGGGTTTTATCAGCCTTCCGTAGTCACCAAGTCATGCCCTTGCATCAATACCAGGAGGAATGAACATACTCCACTGAGCGAGACCGTTCCTCCCGGTTTTTCATGATCCAGTGGGATTCATCGAGTTTCTTGTAGCGGTAGCCGAGCAAGTGAAAGATGTCTTTGGCCAGGAACCGAGCGACCTTGATATTGACCTCCAAAGTCTCATGCAGTGAATCTGTCCATTTCACACCGGGAAGGATGGGTAAAAGCTTGTCCGCCCTCATTCTCCGCAGCATAGCAGATAGCCACAAAAAGAAGGGAGGTATCCGGCGTATAACAAAATACCCATCAATTCCCTGACTTTGATAAAGCGGCATAAAGATCCTAGACCGCTTACTATTGGTAATATCGACCCCATCGCTGGTGGCCAGGATGCAACCCTTGGGGATGTATTGGAAATTGACAAATCCCGGCTTCATCGTAAAGCGCTCACCAGACTCGATCTTGTAGCGAAAGTGAATTTCATACATGCGCTTCAGGTTTCGAGATAGCCCGCTGAGTCTTTCGAAGTGAAGGTCAAAATCAACTTGTTGCTTCTTGGCGATCCCAGTGTAGGCCAAGGACAGGCTGATGAATGCAATATGATTGTCTATGGCCGCTAAATCATCGTGCTGCCCCCCTTCGTACCCAAAGGCTACGTAGCCGAGTTCATTCATGTAGCTCAGGATCGGACCATCCAAATACTCCTCTATTCCAAGGACGATGGGCAAGGGGTACTGTGAAGTGTAGTGCCGATTGAGTAAGCTATCATTCACCGTCATAAACGGTATCGAAGGACTTGACGTGCTGTGAAGGTCCATGAAGTAGAAGGGCCCTGATTCCGTGCTGATGATTTGCTTGACCGTTTGGTAGATATCAGCTTGCTGCCTTTCGTCTTCGTTGACCGGTTCAAAGGTGCCGTCATCTAGCTGATTGATTCGATCTTGCAGCCACAGCCGATTCAGATCGTTTTCTTCGAATCTAACGCCTCGTTCCAAGGCCCATAGGTTACCGGCAACGCCATAGAAATTACCACTAAGATCGTTTGCCAGAGGTTGAAGCCGCCGGAAGACCTCATGCAAGGCAAAAACACCGGAGGGCTCATTGCCGTGTATACCCGCAATGAACACAACGGTTGGACCCTGCTTTGACCCTCGAATGTGACCTATGATTCTATCTACTGTGATGGATTGATCAAGCGCTTTGCTGTGAACCTTGGCCATTCTCAAAGTGTATCAAATCCTGTATCGTAACAATTCCTACCAGGTGCTCTTTGTGCGTCACTGGTAGACATCCAATCTTAAAATCCTTCATCAACTCAATGGCATCAAAGATAGGGGTCTCCGGTGTGACCGTAATGACCTTCGTCGTCATGATGTCAGCGACTGTCAGTCCTCGTCCCCGAGAGTCCTCTCTGAACCTTTCGAGATGTCCCCAGGTCAAGAGTCCACAGAGCGCGCCCTTCTTGTTTTCGACAGGTAGGTGATGTATTTCTTTCCACTCCATGATGCTGGTTGCAAGATCAGCGAGGTCATGTTCGTTGATCGTAAAAAGCTGCGTACTCATGATGTGCGCAATGGTACTTGGGGCCGAGCGATCGTGGGGGACCACTTCAACCATGGGCCATTCATATACGGGACTGTTGCTCATTTGATTTTCATGAATCTTCCGGGTCAAGACCCGCAAAGCGTCATCTTCTTTCATGTTTGAGCGCAATTTACGGTAGTTTCTCACCTGCCAGTTAGCACCAGTGGTCTTGGCGGTACGCTGCGCTATGACTTCCATGTACTTACCAATGTCACTTTCCTGAATGTTTGCCTTCTTTAGTCCATCAATGGCGATGGGTATCAAGTCCTTGCGGATCAGGTCGGGCACTGAGATCAATTCATCACCCCAGACCAGCATGGAGGCTTTACCCGCCCGGGCAGCTTTAAAAAAATTCTCCTTGGCGTCACGAAAATCCATGCAGTTGCTCATGTCGTCGCAATGTTTGGGTCGGCCTACCATGAGTCCGACCCAGAAGGCAAAGGTGGCCATTTGGTCCACGACACTTGGCCCGGAGGGGATGTAACGATTTTCGATTCTTAAATGTGGCTTGCCATTTCCTACACCATAGCAGGGACGATTCCACCGATAGATCGTGCCGTTGTGAAGTCGTAGCGCATCCAATTTTGGGATCTCGCCATCATCCAGGATCTGCATGGAGCTCCTCGCTATATCCTTGGACATGATCACTCGGTGTCGGGCAATGTCGTTTTTGAAAATGTCTACTGCGGATCCATACGCCCATCCATCTCCGTAAGTGACACGGGCTTGTTGATTTTTCAAGGCATACGAACTGCTTCTGGTATCGATGCTTTGCTGAAAGAGCCCGATCCGGGTCTCACGCCATAATTCTCTACCCAGTAGCAAAGGCGAATTGGTGCTCACCCCGAGCACCGGTGCCGATATGGCTTGGGCCCAATTGTAG
>JBCCXG010000800.1:0-3041 GCA_039191945.1 Bacteroidota bacterium | reverse complement strand
TGATGTCTTAAAGCCACCAGATGAGGCCCGGTTTTGACGGCCAACCAACTCGGTTACGTAATAAGTGTTAGGTTTAAAAACGTATTACAGAGGGAATACGCAAAATTACGAATAGTATCAGAAGTCCAAATCATGCCGAAGAAGATTTATTTCACCCCCGGCCCCTCGCAGCTACATTACAGCTTTGAGTTCCATCTCAAAAAGGCCATGGATGAGTCCATTGGTAGCATCTCACATCGTAGCAACGCCTTCAAAAAGATCTATCAAGAGACGGAAGCCGCCTTGAGAGCGCTCTTCTCCTTGCCGGACGATTTCCACGTTCTTTTTCTCTCCTCCGCAACAGATATCTGGGAGCGCATACTGCAAAACCTAGTGGTAGATGCCTCGCACCATTTTGTGAACGGCGCCTTCTCGCAGCGATTTTACGACTTCTCGCAGCTATTGGGCCTAAATAGCACCCAGACCGTGGCCTCGCCTGGAGAGGAGTTTGCCAGCCTGGATGTGCCTGCCGATACGGAACTCATTGCGGTCACGCAAAACGAAACCAGCACAGGCTATGGTTTCTCGAGGGACAACCTTAAGGCGCTGAGAAGCGCCCATCCCGATACATTGGTGGCGGTAGACGCAGTGAGCTCCATCCCGGCTGTACCATTGGATTTTGGCGACCTCGACATGACCTATTTTTCTGTCCAGAAATGTTTCGGTCTGCCCGCCGGACTGGGGGTATGGATACTCAACGAGCGAGCCATTACCAAGTATCACCAACTAGCGTCCAAGCAGCAAGTTTCAGGCACCTACCGCTCACTGGGAACGATGCTCAAACAGGCCGAGAAACATCAGACGCCAGAAACACCCAACGTACTTTTCATCTACCTCCTTGGTAAAGTGGCGACAGAGATGCTGCAAAAGGGGACCAAAAGCATCATCAACGATACGATCTACAAAAGCAGTATCCTTTATCAAACCCTGGAAAATCATCCCAAATTCACGCCTTTTGTGAGCGATCCGGCCAATCGATCAAAAACGGTCATTGTTGCCGAATGCGAAGACATACAATCCCAGGTCCTGTCCGATCTGGAAAAGAAGGGGCTGGTCCTGGGCAAAGGCTACGGGGCATTCAAGGAAAAGCACATTAGAATCGCCAACTTCCCCGCACACTCGAAAGAGCAAATCGAGATGCTTTGCGATCTACTAGAAAAGTACTGAGGATAGAAGAAATCATTATTTTCTTCTAACGGCATGCTTATGCAATGATACAAACAGATGATTATTAAAACATAGTTAGGAAATCACCTAATAATGTTTTGAACTTTCGAGTCAGAATTTCGTTGATGAAAATATCAACTTGAGTACCTTTGTACTCGAATAACGCCAAGATTCCGTATGTACAAATTCAACAAAATTCTAGTCGGTTTGGACCAGACCGACATGGACTTTGAGCTGATTGATGCGGCCTGCAAAATGTGCCAAATGTCAGACTCTCAGGAGGTCATCTTCATGAGTCTTTTGAGAGATTTTCAGCTGCCCATTGAGCTTTTGCAGCAGTTTCCTGATATCCTAGACAAGGCGATTGCCGAGCGTGAGGCGAACCTTCGTGCCTCTGTTGAGCGGTATTTCACGTGCCCAGACGTTCGCATTCAGTATGTAGTGCGCCAAGGACAACCGACGCGTGAGATCATGAAGGCTTCAGAAGAGGAGAAAGTAGATCTTGTTATACTCGGACGGAAAAACGAGCGGAAAGAAGGAGGCATCCTCCTCAGTAGACTAGCCCGGCGTGCCGCGTGCTCCTTGCTGGTCATTCCCAAAGGGCACAAAATGAAACTCGATCGCTTGTTTGTACCGAGCGATTTCTCCAGCTACTCCACATTAGCCCTGGAGAAAGCCGTGGAGCTAGCGCATAACATCCCCAGCAAGCCACAAATTGCAATCCAAAACGTGTATCAAGTACCCAGTGGTTACCACTACAGCGGCAAGACGTATGAAGAGTTCGCAGAACTCATGCAGCAGTATGCCAAGAAGGATTACCAGCAGGTTGTGTCAGGCATTGACTTCGGCGGACTGGAAGCCGATGTGACCTACACGCTCGACAGGGAGGACGATGTGTTGCAATACATCCACGCAAAAGCAATGGAGATACAGGCAGATATGCTGATCATCGGTGCCAAAGGACGCACAAGCGCGACGGCCATATTCATTGGCAGCAAAGCCGAGAAGCTAATTCATCTCGACTCAAAGTGCGCTTTGCTAGTCGTCAGGCCCAAAGGAAAGACCGCGGGTATCAGGGAGTATCTTCAGGAGCTGTAATGGCTGAGCGCATTTTGTCAAGGAGTCGATTCAACTCCTTGGCATCGGCTTCATTCAAGGCGCAGTAGTCCGTTTCCCAGCGGCCCATTTCATTATCCATCAGTTCCAGGAGTTCCAGGCCCTCCTCAGAGATGAATACATCCACTGCACGGCGATCAGTGGGGCATTGTTTGCGAATGACCAAGCCCTTGGTTTCAAGTCGATCAACAATACGGGAAGCATTGCTGCTTTTATCCAACATGCGATCGATCAAAAGATTCACGGTCGAGGCACTGGGGTATTGCCCCCGCAAAATTCTCAATATGTTGAATTGAGGGGTCGTCAGCCCATGACGCTTGAACAGCTCTTGATGATGCTGATGCAGCCAACCGTGCGTGTAGATGATGTTGACAACCGCCTTACTGAACTCCGACTTGAATTGCTCCTGCTTTATATCTTCCTCTATCGACATACGATAAAAATTACAACTACATATAATGTAACGACATTTATTCAAAGGTTGTTCAAATGGAGCGACTAACCTTCTTTCACCAAGAGATGAAATCGCCAAAAGACTTGACTCCCATTTTAGTGCCCATGACGAGGCGGTGAAGTACTCCTACCTGACTTCAAATCGACTGCTAAGCGCCAAAGGAAAGTCCTCATTCGTGGCTTGGACGACAATCCCATACTTCCCAGGCGACAACGTCACTGGCCAAATCACCGAACCTAACTCTGCTTGTACGCTGTCAGCGATC
>JBCCXG010000799.1:0-3047 GCA_039191945.1 Bacteroidota bacterium | reverse complement strand
CGCTACCCGGGTGCGACCACTTTCGACGGCATGATCTTGTGGTGGGCCACCACCGACGGCCCCAAGGCCGTTCCAGGTACTTACAAGGTGGTGCTGAGTACCAATGGGGACGAGCAGGAACAAACTTTTGAAATCGTCAAAGATCCCCGGACCACAGCCTCGCAAGGAGACCTCGAAGCACAGCTGGATTTTCTTCTCTCGGTACGGGATAAGCTCTCAGAGACGAACGACGCGATCATTACGATCCGAAAAGTACGAGAGCAAATCAATGGCGTCATGAGCAAAACGGACGATGCCCAGATCAAGGAACTGGGCAATGCGATTCTTGACGATACTAAAGTCATCGAGGAAGCGCTCTACCAAACCAAGAACGAAAGCCGTCAGGATCCTTTGAACTTCCCGATCAGGCTCAACAATAAACTCGGTCACCTCGCCTCTCTCGAAGGGGTCGGAGACTTCAAACCCACCAGTCAGTCCATGGCTTTCAAAGATGAAGTCAGCGCACTCATAGATGAGCAATTAGATCAATTGGCAGCCATCCTCAAAGCAAGGATACCGGAATTCAATAAAGCGGTGTATGAGAGTAAAGTGGACGCCGTACAACTTCAGGACTAAAGTATTTTTTCAAGGATATGATGGAAGGCGATGGGTTTTACCTGTCGCTTTTTTTATTCTTGTGCTGCAAACGGGTGGCCCGTCAGTTATATGTATAGTGTTGTAATTATCGGAGGAGGCATTGTAGGATTGGCCTCCGCGCTTAGATTAAAGGAAGCAAATCCACGGTTAAAAATCGCGGTCCTGGAGAAAGAGCCCCAGTTGTGCGCCCACCAAACCGGGCACAACAGTGGTGTCATCCACTCTGGATTGTACTATAAGCCCGGCAGCTACAAAGCAAAAAACTGCGTCGACGGATACAACCAGTTGATCAGGTTCTGTGAAGAGGAAGAAGTTCCCTATGAAATTTGTGGAAAGGTGGTCGTCGCCACTCGCAAAGATCAGATCCCACAACTGCAGACCCTGGGCCAGCGAGGACAAAAAAATGGCCTGAAAGGACTAATCGCGTTAAAATCAAAGGAGCAGCTCCAGGAATTTGAGCCCCATGTCAATGGAGTGGCAGGACTTTACGTGCCGCAAACTGGCATTATCGACTACGAAGAGGTGGCTCGCAAGTATGCAGAGAAGTTTCGGCACTTTGGTGGTGAGATCTTTGTCAATAACGAAGTCAAAAAGGTACGTAAGCGATCAGAGAAACTGATGGAAGTACACACGAACCATCAGACACTGATTACGCATTTCGTCATCCACTGCGCCGGGCTCTGGTCCGACAAAGTCGCTAAGAAAAGTAAGATGAAAGTACCCTACAAGATCATCCCATTTCGCGGAGAGTACTATCAATTGCGGCCGGATCGACAGCATCTGGTCAAAAACCTTATCTATCCGGTCCCTGATCCGAATTTTCCATTTCTCGGCGTCCACTTCACCCGAATGATCAAAGGCGGCGTCGAAGCAGGTCCTAACGCTGTCCTTGCTTTTAAGCGCGAAGGATACAAAAAATCAGACATTCACCTGGGCCAGCTGGCAGAATCCCTCACGTACCGAGGCTTCCAAAAGGTGGCGGCAAAGTATTGGCAGACCGGTTTTGGAGAGCTATATCGCTCTTATTCCAAAAGAGCTTTTACCAAGGCGCTGCAAAAACTCGTACCTGAAATACGCAAGAAAGATTTGGTGCCCGGTGGCGCTGGAGTTCGTGCGCAGGCTTGCGACCGCAATGGCGGACTGGTGGATGACTTCTTGATCCTCGAGGACGATAAGCTACTCAATGTCGGCAACGCGCCCTCTCCTGCAGCCACCTCTAGTTTGGCCATCGGGGCCCGCGTCGCGGAAATGGCCATGGAGCGCATGGCCTGACCCTTTCAAAGAGCATTTTCCAAGCCTTGAACTCATCGCTTATCTTACCAAAGCCTTGAGACATGTGTGCTTCGTCTTATTGGCCTCAAGGACCGCTTGAACCACCTAGAAGATAACGACCCGACCAATAAGCCCGGCAGATGCGTGTTGTATTACGGGCTATTAGCGATAAGCATTGATCGAGCCCATGGACTAGAGAAGCAGCTAACCGATTTCTGAGAAAAACTCCCATGCCCGGTACTCCATCCAACTGTAGGCATCACCAGAAACGGTAAATCCCACGTGACCTCCCCGGTTGGGGATCTCCAGAAACACAGCAGGAGAGTCGGCCGCCAGATGCTTGGGATAACACTTCTCTCCGAGCAATGGATCATTCCAGGCATTGGCAATCAAGGTGGGCACCGAAACGTAGGGCAGGTATTGATCGCAGGTCGCCTTCTCATAGAAATCTTCCAAATCGCTAAACCCATGCAGCGGCACCGTGTACCGCCGGTGAAAGCTCTCAAAGTCATCAATTTCTTCCAATCCTACCACATCCAGATCTCCGTGAGTTTCCGATTTCAACAATATCTTCTTTTTGAGTTTGTTGAGGAATCTCTTTTCATAGAATCGATTGCCTTTCACCAACAGTTGCTCCGCGCTGTCCTTCAAATTGCAAGGGACAGAAAATGTTACCGCCCCATAGACCTGTTCATGCCTTCCGGGGGCCTCGCCCAGATATTTCAATGTCATACTACCTCCCATTGATACGCCAAGCAAGGCAATCCTCTCAAAACCTCGATCGATTGCATGTTCGATCACTGAAATCAGGTCAGGCGTATCACCGTGGTGGTAAAATCGTGGCAGCCGATTCATATGGCCACTACAACTTCGGCAGTTCCAGGCCAAAACCGACCATCCCTTGGCCGCAAAGAATTTAGCGGCTCTTTTGACATAGTGTCGCTCCGAATTACCCTCTAAACCATGGGAAATGATCACTAACTGAGACGGGTCCCCAGTCACCCAGTCAAGGTCAATGAAGTCTCCATCTGGCAACTCCAGTCGTTCACGGTCGTAGGTCACACCTTCTATTTTGTAGAAAGCGGAGGGGATAACTGTCTCCCAGTGACCATTGAATAGGTACCAGGGAGGCTTCTTGT
>JBCCXG010000798.1:0-3048 GCA_039191945.1 Bacteroidota bacterium | reverse complement strand
CGGTGAGTTCTTCCTGTCCGACCGGGAAGATGCCTTTCAGGTACTGGATGAAAATGGAGGAAAGGATAATTCGACACCGTTAAAGAAATTGGATGAGATTCGACTCTACGCACAAGCGGATCGTGTGCAAAACGGTCCCAACGCGGTTCCTATCAAAACGGTCTTTTTCGGTTACACCTATGAGCTGGCTCGCGATGCACGCAGTGTTTTTAGTGAGGCTGGGGGTAAACTGACATTGGACGAAGTGTCTTTCGCCTACGGCGAATCCGACAAAGAGCGCTTCAGCCCTTACAATTTTGCTTACGGACATAATCCAGCATATGAGGTCAATACCTCAGACCGCTGGGGGACTTTTAAACCTAACGATGCCTCGCGACCTAACACAAAATTTCCGTACACGCCGCAGGTGAGATCGGAAGCGGATCGCTTGGCTGCCTCGTGGTTGCTGAGTCGGATCGACCTACCGGAAGGCGGTCGGATGAACGTGGAATACGAAGCAGATGACTACGCTCACGTCCAGGACCGGCGCGCGATGGCCATGCACGAAATTGTCGGATTCAGTAGTGCGATACCCACTCGGCTTGCGGATCTGGGTAATAGGCTTTATGAAACGCCCTCTAATCAAGTCAACGACTTCCTAGGGTTCCGACTGAAGAACCCCATTCCCACCTCTTTGTCAGATGAGGAAAAGGATGCGCTACTCGCCGAGTATTTCGTTGGGATCCAGGAGTGCTACTTCAACTGCAAAGTAGACATCTGGGGCACTTCTCCTAGACCAGGGATTGGGGGTCATACCACCGCTGATGAGTTCGTCGCAGGCTTTCTTCCCCTCAGCCCGATGACTTATGGGGAAGACTTTGGATTGATCACTGAGGAAGTGGCTTGGATGAGAATTCCTCAGACAGGCCTTGGCGACAACGAAGAAGGGACAGGTACGCATCCCATGGCCAAAGCCACCTGGCAGAAGCTACGGCACTCTCTCCCGCAGTTCGCGTTTCCGGTCAGTAGCGAGCCTAGCGGGGAGAACCCAGTAGTGTTCTTGGAATTGATGGGTGAAGCGATGGCCTCAGCGACCGAGTTTTTTGAAAACCCGCATGAGAAGATGCGCCAACAGGGAAGAGGTCGAGATGTCGATACTGGTCAGTCATTTATTCGATTGAATAGTCCCGACAAGACAAAAATGGGCGGAGGCGCCCGAGTCAGACGACTCATACTGCAGGACCGCTGGGGGCAAATGACCGGTGACCCGACGCAAGACTTTCAATACGGGAAAGAGTACAGCTACCAGACGCAAGAGACGTGGAATGACTCGACCCGGTTAGTCAGTTCAGGTGTGGCTTCCTATGAGCCTTTGGTTGGAGGTGAGGAGAATGCTTTCGCTCTACCTGCGCGGTACAGAATTGGGCGGAGCCTCGCATTGGACCTGAATCTATATGCCATGGAGCCTTTCGGAGAAATGTTCTTTCCATCACCGCAGGTGGGCTATGGCCAAATCAGCGTGCGCAATCTGCCCCATCCCAATGTTCGTCGCACCGCTACGGGCTTGACACGGTACGAGTTCTATACGGCCAAAGATTTCCCTACCCTCGCCAAGAACACTGAGATCAATGAAAATGGTAAAAAGGAGCTCATGGTTCCGCCTTTCTATAGTCAGAAGAACGTCACGGTTGCTCAGGGATTTTCGGTCGAGGTCAACGATATGCACGGCAAACCAAAATCGGTCAAAGTGTATCAGGAGATGGATTTGGAGAATCCTATCTCTGGCGTTGACTACTTCTATCACACAGACCCGGACAACGATCAGCAGCTGGTCAATGAGGTGACAGTCATCAATGACAGTACAGGTCGGGCTGAGCGTCGCCTCATCGGTGTGGAGTATGACTTTACGATTGACGCACGGGAGATCAGTTCTGAGACCCACGGGCCGGGTGTACAGATCAATACAGATGGTTTCCTGGCGTCGATCATTCCCATCATCGTGCCCATACCTTATCCGGAGTATTCTTACGCCGAAGCAAAATACAAAGGCCTGGTTACCTCGAAGTTGATACAGCGTTCGGGACTTTTGAAGGAAGTAGTTGCCTACGACATGGGCTCGCGTCAAGCCACCAAGACCATCGCCTATGACCACAAAACGGGTCAGCCGGTCGTAGAGGCCCTCAATGACGAGTTTGATGAAATCTACTATCGCACGACGATCCCTTCGCACTGGATCTACGATGGCATGAGCCACGCCTTTAAGAATGATGGCTTGCAATTGGATAGTGTTCGCGTATTGGGTGGGCAACTGGTTCGCCCCGGCGTGGGAGACCTTTTCACGCTCGGGGATGAGGTCGCCCTTTTTGATTACGAGACGGAGGAGGTCACCCTATCTGGTACACCGACAGCAGAAAGGCGAAAGCCACCCTTCAAGGCCTGGGTCATGCAAGTGTTGCCAAGTATCGTTTCATTGATCAATCAGCGTGGTGAGCCAGTGGACAATGGGTATTATGATGTCAAAGTGGTTCGCTCTGGTCGGCGAAACAAGATCATGGTGCCTGCAGGCAATGTGATGACCAAAGCCAATCCAATTACCGGGTCCAATCGACTTGATTTCAGGGAGGTAGTGGATGCGTCGGCTAGCACTTTTGATGACCACTGGCAGACCTATGCAGGCTTCCGCAGTAGCGCACCGACCTCGGAGTGCCAATGCACTCCCACCCGGTACAATGAGGAGTTTACGATCATTAGTTTCGTCTCATTCCTACAGGACCTGATCCGCTCCAATGAACTCTTTGCCGATAGCACGGGCACGTACGCATCATTGGGAGGAGGCGCAGGTCGAGGTCTCAAAACGTATCATGCAGAGAGAAACGGAAACCGCCTGGATATAGTGATTCGAAACGCCGAGACCGGCCGGCAATGCACCATCACGATGGAAACAATCGATGGCATACCTTTTCCACGGGGGATTTACGAATTCATCACGGCCGAGGATGCTGAGCTCCTTCAAATGGAAAGCTACACCTGCGACGATATCTCTTCCTTCGAGTGGATTGCCCGCTACCT
>JBCCXG010000797.1:0-3052 GCA_039191945.1 Bacteroidota bacterium | reverse complement strand
TTAACTGTATCGTTTTACCTGTAGGTGCATATACCATGATGTAGCCATCGCCCGAGCAAGCCAAGAGTCTGCCGGTGGGATCATGGGGGTTATCCGCAATCACTGTCAGGTTGGGTCGGCGGCTCAATGGATCCTGCGACAGCATCAGGTTCTTGAGATGTTGCATCTCGCCAGCTCCCTTAAGGTCCAATCCTTCTTCCCATTCGATCTCGAGTCGTTGCGTCAATGCCGGGTTGGGATTGGAGAACTTGTGCATGATCCAGACCTCATGGCCTCCGTACGTGTGACCCGCTGCTCCTCCGAAGACCGACCAGTAGGCAACTTGTCTGGCATCGAAGTCGTCAAAGACGCCCTGGGACACATTTGCCCAGTCGTAGTTAATGGGTAAGTTCTCATAGGCCGGCTCACTATTGACGTGGGGCTTGTGATTGACCCGATCCCACTCCGCCCAGGCGGCATAGATCGCCCGATCGTTGTTGCGCTTCTCATGATAGGACCCCCAAGTGTGCATATCGATCCAATCATCCTCGCCGAACCAATTGGCCGAAGTGGCATAGCAATGGTAGGTCATAAAGGTCTTCTCATATTCTGCCTGTTGGTCGAATCGATCTTCGCCAACAACGCCATCGGTGATGCCTTCAGCCATACTGCGCCAGATCTCCACACCATCCGGTCGCTCATCGGGCAACCGATCTCCTCCCAGGATCCAAACGATATGATCGTTGTAATCCGACAGCCATTGTCCTAGCCATTGACCATAGCGATATCCATGATCTAAGGTGCCGATCACTCGAAAGGGGCGCTTTCGCGGCGTGACGTATTCCCCCCAGCAGGGGAGTAAGCCAATGATCATGTCATGCTCCGCCGCTTTGGCGACGATGTAACGCACATGATCCCAATAGTCGTATGCCTCCTGATCTCCAAAGTCCTCTCCCTGGGTCAGGTTCATGCTATCGATGGTCATTCCCATTAATGGAAAATCTCCGTAAGCATTGGGCGTCTCAAACGCCTGTAGCTCATGAAGCACCACGGCCTGGAGAATATTGAAGCCTTGGGCTTTTCGTTTGAGGATATAACGCTCTGCCTCCTGCCGGTCCAGTCGGTGGAAGAGCTCCCATCCCGTGTCTGCCAGCCAGAAGAAGGGTTCACCGGCTTTGGTAGTGAGGAATCGGTTGTCAGGGTGGGCAGCAATGGGTTGGGCAACCGACGACCAGAGGCCGCCGAATGACAAGAAATACAGCAAGAACGATCGATAAAGCATACGTAAAATTAGTGAGTCCATAGGAGCGCACTTCCCCAACCTTACTCGGAATCCATTGAAGCCAAACCTGGCCTCTTCTTTTTACTGTGCTTTGAACTGATCATGGTCTTTGTCCTCTATCCAAACGTACTCAATTTCTTTGGCCACCTTGCGTGCAAACTCGAGACCGTGTCGATCTGCCAAAAAGCCCAACGACATGTCCATCCCAGCGCTAACTCCGGAGGACGTATAGTATTTGCCGTCGATTTTCCAACGCGCCTGGCTATCCCATTGGACAGCATCGCTATTGGTCACCACCCAAGAGAAGGCTCTCTTGTTCGAAGTAGCTTCACGACCATCCAACAAACCGGCACGGGCCAACAAGGCGCTGCCCGTACAGACGCTGAGAACGTAGTCGCTGCCGCCTGACAAGAAGCGAATCCAGTCCAATAACACTTCATTGTCTACTTCCCGTCGTGTACCGAGTCCACCCGGAACGAGCAAGATGTGAGGTGCGGGCACATCTCCTTTCAACTTTTCTGTGACAATTTGCACGCCGTGCCGGTTGTTGATGGGACCTCCCTCCAGAGAGTAGAACTTTAGCTCGTATTGACTGACCAACCTACCAAAGATCTCCGCAGGCCCAAACACGTCCAGGGTCTCGTAGTTGTCGAACAAGAGAAAAGCCACGGTTTGTCGATTGTCTTCTGATGGATCAGCTGGCGTATTCTGAGCCAAGCAACTCGAAAAGCTAGCCACCAAGGCCACCGAAACTTGGATGGCTACAATTAGAGATTTTTTCATTGATTAAGTCTTTTCTTGGTCCTTTAGCGAGCGTTCCTGTTTACGGGATTAGGCCAAATGCGGACATATAAAATGGCTGATGAAATTCATCTTCTAACCAAGGATTTACCCCTAAATCAGTGGTCAAATAATGCTAGTTTAATTTCATCAGAACCCGAATTTAAACAACATGTCATGAAACCCTTCACATTACTTTTCATAGGATTATTGTTTGTTACCTACGCCTGTTCACCGAGTAAACAGGAAGCTGCCAATACCGACGCCGAGGAAGGGAAGGGGCTGGTGGGATATGTCGAGCTGACCGACCCACTTGATGAAAGTATGATTAAGCAAGGTCGTGGTATTTTCACCAGCAAATGCGCCAGCTGTCACACCTTGGATACGGTGCAGTTCGCCGTACCTTCCTTTGCCGGTGTCACCAACCGTAGGGCGCCCGAATGGATCATGAACATGATCATGAATGTAGACCAAATGCTCCAAAACGATCCTACAGCGGCGGATCTCCTTAAAAAGCATAAGATTCAAATGCCTGATCCCAATCTGAAGGTGGACGAAGCGCGAGCAGTACTCGAATTTCTGCGCAACAACGACTTGCAACAGCTCGGGGAAAAGGACCTGGCAGCCACAAGGTGAACTCAAACCACAACCCCGCGACAAAGCGACGCTTTGTTCTCCGATTTGGTGTATTGTAAGCAAAAAGCGTTGCTTTGCGCAGCTGTTGGCGTGACCTTTCCAAGCGGCGGCACAAGAGACGCAAACTCATTCCATGAAAAAACCATCCAAAAAAACCGCACTGATCACTGGGGGATCACGAGGCATTGGTCACGGTATTGCCCTGGCATTGGCGAAGGAGGGATTTCGTGTCGTTAGTGCCGACCTGCAAGCACCTGACGACCCGGAATCCCTCCTTCGCCAATGCCAGGGCAATTCCGTGACCAATGCCTCGCGATCCCCCAGTGATCAGTGCGGTTTTTTTGGATGGTTCTTTCATGGAATGAGTTTGCGTCT
>JBCCXG010000796.1:0-3052 GCA_039191945.1 Bacteroidota bacterium | reverse complement strand
GTTCGCCGTCCCAAAACTCCCGACCACTCAATGTAAGGAAGAAATCAAATCCTGAGAGGTGGGTATTTTTGAGATTTTCCATCACCCCTCCTATGACGAAAGTGCTGTTGGTATCATCATTGAGAATGATGACTTCTCCAACCGGATCCTGTCCAGGGAAGTACTTATCCGCTTTTCTTTTGGAAATCAAGATAGACTTCGGCTCACGCAGCACATTTGATCTCGTACCGTAGACCATTGGGATCTCCAGCATATCGATGAGTTCCTGATCTGCGTATGCGAAACGCTCCTCGTACATATTCACCTCGTGGTCAACGGGCCGAAAAAGGTTGCTGCCCGCATCATACCAGCCATCGAAGGAAATGAGGCGACCGACCCTTTCTACTTCAGGGAAGTTGTCCTCCAATGCCGTCTTAATAGGGGCTGGCAAGCAAGACCCCCTAGTCCATCCCGCCTCGGGGTTACTAGTACCACTCAAGATCCGGTAAATACGACCACTGTTCCGGTACTGTTTGTCTACGCTCAGCTCGTCCCTGACGAAAAATGCGATAAGCAGACAAATGGCAATAGCTACTGCAAATCCTCCTACTTTAATGGCGGAATACATCTTGTCCCTCACCAATATTCGCCAGGTAATTTTAATATGATGTTGTAGCATAGCTAAATAGTTTGACTTGAACCTAGACTCCTTCTTGAAGGCAAAGGACCTGCAGGCACTGAGCACACCCAGGAAGAAAAGGAGATCAGCTTTTGACTTGACCATGCCCTTCCTTCGTCGCAACTCGTAGATTTCATACAAATCACCCTGCAGTGACTCGATCACTGCCGGCGGACAGATCCACTCAAGGAGGCGATTTGCCCATCGCTGCGGTGCCTTTTGCCTATTATCATTCATCCAGACCGAGGTTTAGACCTGCTATGTTCTTTGAAAATTCCATGCGAAGCTCGTTGGCTTCTATCAAGGTGTTCCTGCCCATTGTAGTCAGCGTGTAGTACTTCTTCCTCCTGCCTCCGCGAATGGTGGTGGCCCCACCTTCAGTGGACTTCAGGCAGCCCTTTTCTTCCAATCGGTACAGGGCAGAATGTAAAGCACCTACGCTCGGACTCTTGCCGGTTTTCTCCTTGAGCAGCTCCTTGACGGAAACGCCGTATGCTTCCTCTCCCAATGATCCAACGGCCAACAAAACCAATTCTTCAAAACCTCCGATCTTCATGATCCTTGCATATTACTTTCCTAAAATCAAAACAAATAAATTCATTATATTCCTAAAATCAAAACAAATATCTGAATTTCGTTCTGCATACCTTACGAGTTGGGTCTCCTACCAACAGTTATTTAAAGATTGAATTGGGTCCTATAATGCCTGGTGCTCCAATGAACTTGGCAATAAATTTGCTCCCAGTCGAGAAATAAGACACCTCATGAAGAGACTTTTATCCCTAGCTATCCTGACCATCTTTTTTGCGTGCGAGCCTGACAACGTACCGGAGGTCAGTGGCATCAACATAGCATCTATCATCAATGAAGCGGACACCGAGTTTATTTACTTTGAGGATGCAGACAAACAGCAATACTATTATCCGACAAAGAACGACTTACCTGGATTCTCCAACCGCTACTTGTTTGAAAGTGAGCAGGTAAACCTCAATATGAGGAGCAATGACGCCTTCCAATATGATTGCAATATCTTCATGTCCATTCCCGACTTTTTTAACATCAGCCTGCCAGCACAAGTCGGGGGGAGCGGAAGATTCCCTGTGGGCACGGGGGAGCTCCAATTGATCGACAAGCTCAATGACGTGGACAACCAGTTTGGACCAGATGATGACTACAACTTTGTGGGATCTAGCCTCTTCGAGGAGATGGCTTTCACCATTATCAGCCTTGACGACCAGGTATTCCAAGCCGAATTTTCCGGAAGGATTCTCACGAAAACGGGTCGTCGCATCGAAGTAATCAATGGACGGGTCCGAATACAATTGGAGAACTAGCCTTGCTCACCAAGAGGTAGCACTTGCCGAATCGCCCATGATTGGCGGTCATACTACATAGGGCCTGATTTCCAGAAGCTCAGGATAAGGGAATTCGTCTTTTGAGGGCAGGGTGCTGAAAGTTCGTCACACCTTCTGTGGTCACTCCATGCTGCCGAAATACACTGACTCTGTACAGCAATAGCAGTATAACCAATTGATTACCAGCACACTTTCTAAAAAGTAAGTATCACTCAAAAAAGTAAGTTGGCAACAAACATCAGTCTATATCGTCAGTTTTGCGGAAAACCTACGGGACGGAACTCGGCAATGCTGATTGACTTGCTTGCTGGCGGTGATCGAGGACGGAATCAAGATGAGGCGTGCTTGCGAGTTTCTAGTAGAGAAAGGAGCCCACGAATGAAACCATAGGTCTCCTCGTCAAGGATCGGACCTCTCAATTATGTACCGAGTTGTTATTTTCTCTCTCCTCATTTTGCATGTTGGTATCTCCTGCCATAGCCAAAGCCTGGAGATAATGCCGGGCACCGAGCGCGTATTCGCCGACGCGCAATGGCTCAAAACTCTTGATCAAGAAAGAAAGTGGAGCCTCTTCAGTCGGTCAAGAGCCACTGTGGACTACAACGAGAACACCAATCTCTTTAGTGGAGCCTATTTGAACTATACAAGCAGCAGTGGATTTGGAGGTACACTGGTGGGGCGCATCAGCTCTGGAGGGGCAGGCTCCGACCTGGGGGTGCACTTTTTCAAAGCATCACGAACCTTGATGATCTACGCGCTAGCCTCTTTGGAGCTAAGTGCCAATTTCGGAGCCTCCTGGTTTTCCATTATGCGATACACCCCGGAGTTGGGTGAGATTTGGAGGCTCTACTCCAGCCTGGAGCTCTTTTCCAACTTTGGAAGCGAAGGGCACAATGCCAGCGTACAGCGCCTGCGAGCTGGCCTCGACAGATCCGGCTACCAATTTGGGCTGGGACTGAACCTCGCTGGGTTCGGCAATACGTATAGCATGAGGGATTATAATCCGGGAATATTTATACGGAAACAGTTCTGAGTCAGC
>JBCCXG010000795.1:0-3061 GCA_039191945.1 Bacteroidota bacterium | reverse complement strand
TTGCAATATCGACGGATCAGCTGTTTTGACCAAAGGCATTGATCGCGATAGGCTGGATTTGAACAAATTGAGTCTTCAATCAATTTGTCTCGCCACCGGCTGTCGTTTTGTAAAGGTCTAAAGGTTGCCAGCCAACAGCACGAGGTGGATTACACTGCTATTTCGAAAGTACTTCTTCGTCACGCACGAAAATACTACTTTTGCCTTTTCAAACGAACGGTTCCGGCAACGAATAACCAATCGTGAATAGGTACCGTGCCGTAAATCGTGTAGACAATCGATAAAAAGGCATTCACTGAAGAGAAAACATGAGGTTCATTGAGGGACAAGAGGCTTTGACATGTGCTATCATGTACAAAGCCCACATCATGGTTGATGCAATGCCATCCAATTTCCGTTGAAACCGTTGGGAGCACCAAAAAAACGAATTGCAATACTTGGATCTACTGGCTCCATTGGGACGCAGACCTTAGAGGTCATTGCTGCCCATAGGGATCAGTTCGAAGCAGAAGTGTTGACAGCCCATAGCAACGCAAAGCTGTTGATAGAGCAAGCTGCTACCGTCCGGCCCAACGTCGTCGTTATCGGCCGAGAGGAGCTGTACGATGAAGTCTTCCGTGCGCTGGATCCATTAGATATCAAGGTGTATGCGGGCACTTCCGCGTTGAAGCATGTGGTGCAAATGGAATCCGTCGATGTGGTCCTGACCGCCCTAGTTGGTTACTCAGGATTGGTCCCTACTATCGCTGCGATCGAAGCCGGGAAGCCTATTGCTTTAGCCAATAAGGAAACATTGGTAGTCGCAGGACAATTGATCACCAACCTCGCTAGGGAAAAGTCGGTGAATATCTATCCGGTAGATTCCGAACACTCTGCGATATTCCAATGCTTGGTTGGAGAGTTTCACAATCCTATCGAGAAGATTATCCTTACGGCTTCAGGAGGGCCGTTCCGGGGCAAGCAGAAGGAAGACCTGCTTTCGGTAAGGAAAGAGCAAGCGCTGAAGCACCCCAATTGGGAGATGGGAGCCAAGATCACGATCGATAGTGCGACCATGATGAATAAGGGTCTCGAGGTGATCGAGGCGAAGTGGCTCTTTGGGGTAGCACTGGACCAAATAGATGTCGTGGTGCATCCTCAATCCATTATCCACAGCATGGTGCAGTTCGAGGACAGCTCGATCAAAGCGCAAATGGGCCTGCCGGATATGCGAGTGCCCATCCAATTTGCGTTGAGTTACCCTGATCGCGTAAAGGCGGATTTTCCCAGATTTGATTTCCGAGATTATCCGTCGCTCACATTTGAGCAACCTGACCTCGATACGTTTCGTAATTTAGCTTTGGCTTACGAGGCAATGACTGCAGGAGGTAATCGGCCATGTGTACTCAATGCTGCCAATGAAGTAGCGGTTGAGGAATTTCTAAAGGATCGAATCGGTTTTCTGGAAATCTCGGATCTGATTGCTGAGTGTCTGGAACGAGTCGCCTTTGTCAGGGAACCGAACCTGGAGGATTACATAAGTACGGATCAGGAAACAAGAATAAAAGCGAAAGAGTTAATATCGTAATGGAAGGTATCATAATGACGGCGCAGCTGTTGCTGGGCTTATCGATTTTGGTGGGAGTACATGAGCTGGGGCACCTTCTTGCGGCGAAGGCTTTCGGGATGCGTGTCGAGAAGTATTCCATTGGTTTTCCGCCGAAAATATGGGGTCGTCAGTTTGGCGAAACAGAGTACTCGATTGGTGCTATACCATTAGGGGGCTTTGTTAAGATCACGGGTATGATCGACGAGTCTTTGGATGTAAAAAACCTCCAAGCCGAACCAGAACCCTGGGAATTTCGAGCTAAGCCGGCCTGGCAGCGCTTGATTGTCATGATGGGTGGCATTATTGTCAATGTAGTTACCGGCATTTTCATCTTCATCATGATGACCTACACACAGGGTGAAAGCTATCTGTCCAAAGAGGAGCTCAACAAGCACGGAATTGTAGCCTACGAGCTGGGCGAAAAGATCGGCCTCAAAACGGGTGATCGAATCATCAATATCAATGGCGCGGACTACGAAACTTTTGGTGATATCGTGAGCATGGACTTGCTCTTGGGTACAGACGTCTTTTATACGGTGGAGAGGGACGGACAGCAATTGAAGATCAGTGTGCCTAACGACTTTGTCGATGATCTTTCTGATAGCAAAGGACGACGAATATTTATTGGCTCGATCATGAAATTCGAGGTGGGCAGAGTGAACCCTGGAAGCAATGCTGAGAAAGGAGGGTTAATTGAGGGGGATAGGATAATCTCAGTTGATGGCCAGCCGGTCGAATTCTTTCATGAATTCAGCGATATGTTATTTGAGCGCAAAGGAAAAGAGATCTCTTTGATTGTAGATAGAGATGGTCAAAACCGCACTTTGAATCCAACTGTCGATGATGAAGGTATGTTGGGTTTCAGACGTGTTGCGCTATTGGAAGAATCACGCAGGGATTTTTCTTTCGCCGAATCTATCCCACGTGGGACGGAAAAGGCGTTTGGTTTTCTGTGGCTCAACGTCAAGGCCTTCGGAAAGATCTTCTCCGGAGATATTTCTCCCCAGAAATCAATCTCTGGGCCTATTGGTATAGCGGGTATGTTTGGGGGTACTTGGGATTGGCTGAACTTCTGGAATCTGGTTGGCCTCCTTTCTATGGTTTTGGCCTTTATGAACTTCCTACCGATCCCCGCTCTGGATGGAGGTCACGTGATGTTCCTTACCTGGGAGATGATCACGGGTCGCAAGCCGTCGGATAAGTTTCTGGAGAATGCACAAAAGGTAGGAATGGTCATCATCTTGGGGATCATGGTTTTTGCCATTTTCAATGACGTTTCCAAGCTATTCCCTTAAGGACGAGTATCCGCGAGGAAAGTGATCAATTTTCCGTTGACGCGGTAGGCTGAGCAGGTCGATAAATCTCAAATTCTACTCGTCGGTTGAGGGCAGCATCCTCTTGACTTCGTTCGATCACTATGGGTTGCGAACTACCGTAGCCTTGGTAGTCGACGCGTCCTTCATAGATACCTGC
>JBCCXG010000794.1:0-3062 GCA_039191945.1 Bacteroidota bacterium | reverse complement strand
GGACCACGTGTCGGGTGATTTGCGAGCGGTCGTCCCCGCGTTCCAACCGCTTGCTGACGGAAAGTGCCAGAGATACGCCGACGATAAACATGAAGAATGGCTGCACCAGGTCCCAAAACCGAAGTCCGTTCCAGAGATGATGGTGAAACTGCGTGAAAATCCAGTCAATGACCGTGCCTTTGAAAGGAGGCTCTACCATCAAGTGGAACAAGCCGCTGAATTCACCCACCAACAAGAACATGGTGACGCCTCGGAAGAAGTCGATGGAGCGGATGCGGCGGTCGTCTTTTGAAGTATCGATCATTTGAGGAGTTTGGGGGAAGTAACAAATTAGTGATCAGCCAGCAATATCACAAAGGCAGGACTACTGCGACTAGGCACGTAAAGCGGGTCGGATCATGACCTGAAGATCAGACATTGCGCTATTGGCTTACCACCATCCAAGCTCATGATTGAGCATCTTAGCTCAATTTCTTCAAGCGCTCCTCGTAGCTTGCTAGGTAAAGTTTTTTAGTTCCCTCATCCAAGAAAGACCGGGAGGTCAATTGTTCAACGCCATCCTGTTTGTTTAAAAAGGGAGCTAAGAGCTTGTCCCTTCTCCTTTCAGCAATGCCTATACGATCGGCAAACTCATGGAAGTCCGCCAACCCTACCCAACCATTCAGTTTCAGGCTTGTGGATTCGAAGTTATCCTTGAATAACCCACCATTCAATGCAAAGTCACGATCATTCACATGGATCCTGGTATTGATAAGGTCATAAGCTGGGCTGAGGATATGGTCTCCGTCTGCAGTTTGGAGCACGGAAAAGTTCTTGAGGTGCGCATCGCCATTGGAAAAGAGATAGTTAAAAATCAGAAGTGAAAAGAACTTTTCAAGTTCGAGAATCGAAGCGGGGACATAGCGGCGAATAAGTTCCGCGATGCTTTCATAGGAGTAGTCGTATTTGAAGTCAGGTCCGCTGTTATCACTGGTTTTTCCAGCTAAGGACGCAAAGTCTTCTTTTCCCCATCGGGTTCCATCTGGCTTGATATCGAATCTCTTCGTCAGGTAAGCCGGTGAACCATCTTTGAAGAAGACTAAGGCATTCCCAGCCGTATCGATTTTATAGATCTGGCGCGCAATCTGCATCGTCAAGTGTTCATTGGCCGGCACTTGATCCACCTCATCCAAGTCTCTTGGGATGGGTTTTAAGATGTATGTGCCTTGTTCATCTTCTTTGGTCAATCTTAGCTCATTTCTGTCCAGGAGCATAGATACCTTTTCTTGCACGCCGGAGATGGAGATTCGTTGGCGATTCTCTCTGAATAGTGGTCCATCCTCCTCACTGGACAGTGACTGATAGGGAAGGATGCAACTGACCTTTTTCTTATCGAAAACTTGTCGCAAGCAAGCGGTACTGAAGGTCTGATGGCCTGGGGCTAGTGTGCCTGGGCAGTTTTTGATATATTCTGGATTCATCGGGATCGAGGGATAGGGACGATTGATACTGCACCGATGCCGTCGTTTTGGCTGATGGCCAAAAGCAATCCGAAATGATCATTTTCATCTAACTGCAACGTTCTACTCTGGAGTTGCCTATTCACTCCTTCCGATAGCATATTGAAAAAGAATGGGAAGAGTAGTTTGGACTCATATCGCTGTTGAGCTTTAGGTAGTGTCAGACTAATGGCTGGTTTTTTAGGGTCATAGAACCAGGAGTCGTCGTAGACGAAGGCGTAGGTTCTGTCGTCACTTTCTGTGAGCGTACCAGCGAGCTCGTTATTCCAAGTGACAAGAGCGCTTCTCATTCTTCAATCGCTGACTTTAGTACAAGTCTCACTTCCAAACCTAGGACATTTGCTAGCTTGCTGAGCGTTTCGAAGGTTGGATTACTCTCATTGCGTTCCAGCGCCTTAAGGGTGCGCAATCCCACTCCAGAGAGGTCCGAGAGCTGCTCTTGTGTGACACCTAGTAGTTCCCTGCGTCTTTTCAGGCTTAATGTGATATCTTCAAGGTGCATTATACAGCACTTTTATTGCTAAAATACATCCTTTCTCCCTTTTCTGATTCTTTTAGTGAATTGTATTGCACTTTTTGCCGACAACTCGTATTGAAATCTAGGGCGAACCGTCGAAAGTGCTTTTTAACGCACTTTTGGACAGTTGACCCATGGAGGGTAATCAGTGAAATGGATTTGCTTTGAGCAATGCCATTCACTGTGTATATCAATTGGGCTTCTCCGTTTATATTACTCCCTGGTACACTATTACTCTATCCCTGACTTGACCCAATGGACTCATCTCGAAAAGCGCCCTTAGTCCCCAAGGCCCTGATTTTTCCTTTCATCATCATTACATCACTTTTTTTCCTTTGGGGCATCGCCAATGACCTGACGAATCCCATGGTTTCTGCCTTCAAGAAAGTGATGCCGGAGCTTTCGAACTTCGAGGCTGCCCTCGTTCAGTTTGCCTTTTATGGAGGGTATGCCACGATGGCTATTCCGGCGGCGCTATTTATAAGGAGATTCAGCTACAAATCGGGCATCATCGTGGGTTTATTGCTTTACGCCGTTGGTGCGTTTCTCTTCTACCCTGCGGCGGAGTATGAAGTATTCGGTTATTTTCTGGCCTCGCTCTATATCTTGACCTTTGGATTGGCTTTTTTGGAGACGACGGCGAATCCGTTCATTCTCGCGATGGGAGAGGAGCAAACGGCGACCCGACGTTTAAACCTGTCGCAGGCCTTTAATCCTATGGGTTCACTCCTTGGAATGCTCGTGGCGCAATTACTGGTGATTCAGTCGCTGCAATCTGACGATTACTCCGCTGAAGCTTACGCCGCGCTCGAGGCCACGACGAAAGCAACCATCCGAGAAAATGACCTGGGGATCATCAGCTATCCTTACCTCCTTCTGGGGGGCTTGGTGCTGGTCATCCTTGTGATCGTGGCCCTTACCAAGTTTCCGAGCATCAGAGAACATGCGACGCTGACGCTCAAGGACTCTTTTAGAAAACTGGTGATTAACAAGCGATATCTTGGCGGTGTGCTAGGCATTGCATTCACAGTAGGGTGTCAGATCAT
>JBCCXG010000793.1:0-3075 GCA_039191945.1 Bacteroidota bacterium | reverse complement strand
AAGAAATATCAGTTAGGTGAATTTGAAGAAATCGTACTCTTGACCGTCGGGGTGCTGTATGATGACGCTTATGGTGTGGCGATCAAACGTGAAATTGAACAGCGGCTACGTCGAAAAGTCAGTGTCGGAGCGATGCAGTCCGCTCTTCGGCGCATGGAAAACAAAGGATTTCTCAAGAGTAGGGAGGGAGAGGTCAATACAAAAAGGGGAGGGAAACCCAAACGCTACTTTGCTATCACGGCTTACGGCAAAGAAGCCTTACAGTACTCAAAAGACGTGCGGCTCGACTTATGGCAGTCCATTCCTCAAGCTGCACTTGATTTATAAGGTCACAAGGAAAACTCAAAAGCATGAAAGGACTTATTGTATTGTTTTTCGGCTGTGCCTGTAGGGCGTCTCCGGCAAAATCTGACTGAGGCCTATGATAAAGCGCTTCGCGGACCGGTTGTTTCAATGGTTTTGCCACCCGGACTATTATCCTGACATCAAAGGCGATCTTGAGGAGCTATATGCCGATCATCTTGAAAATCACCGAAGAGGTGCCCAATGGAGATACGCAGCTGATGTGTTGCTGCTCTTCAGACCTTCCCTTTTAAGATCATTTTCTCAAAACTCATTTATAAAAGACACAGGTATGCTTTCAAATTATCTCAAAATCAGTATCCGTAGCCTGTCTCGTCACAAGCTATTTACGGCGATCAATGTTCTCGGTCTGGCAATTGGTCTCGCGAGTTTTTTACTCATCAGTGAGTACATCCAATTTGAGCAAAGCTACGACCGACACTTCAGCGACGCAGACCAGTTGTACCGCGTGTCTACCGTGGAAGTCGTCGAAGATCAGGACGGCGTCAAGGATGCAATGGCGTCTTACCTCGTCGGTGAAGTGTTAAATGAGGAAATACCAGAGGTGCTCAACCATACGGTAACGAAGAAGTTGGACCCCATTACTTTTCGGTATGAGGACAAAATGTTACTCGAGGATTATGTGGTGTCGGCGGATTCCAATTTTCTTTCGCTTTTTGACTACGAAGTACTCAACGGATCCCCTGAGACCATGCTCAACCAGCCTCTGTCCGTAGTCTTGACTCAGAGTAAAGCGAGGGCCTTTTTTGGTGATGAGGATCCGATGGGAAAAACCATTCATGCCATCACACCTTATCAGGCGCCATTGACGGTAACGGGCATCATTGAGGATACGCCGGAGACTACTCATTACCGCTTCCAGATGCTGGTGTCGGACAGAACCCTGGAAGATGACGATGACTACAAATCGTGGAATTACAACAATCACTACATATACGTGAAACTGGAGCAAAATGCGAACCTGATCAACGTCCAGAAGAAAGCGGATGAGGTGATCAAGAAGTTTGACGTTGAGTTTCGCTGGGATGTTCATCCGATCACGAGCATTCATTTGCAGTCAGATTTTACCTACGAGCCGCAGATTCACGGCAACAAACAGGCGGTGGAATTTCTAGTCATAGCCTCATTGCTCATCTTGATCATCGCATGGGTCAACTATGTGAACCTCTCAACTGCCAGGGCGCTGGATCGGGCGAAAGAGGTCGGGCTGCGCAAGGTAGTGGGCGCCTTTCGCAAGCAGTTGGTCAAGCAATTCCTGTTCGAAGCGTTGATGATCAACCTGCTAGGTGCATTGCTTGCCCTGGTGGTGGCCGAATTGGCGCTACCGGTACTTAATGATCTGGTGGGTAAAGAAATCCTGGATCACGTCTGGAATCATCCACCATTTTTGCTGAACCTGCTGACGTTTTGGCTACTGGGTGCTTTGGTTTCGGGCTTTTACCCGGCCATTGTACTAAGTAGTTTCAAGCCCATCGCAGTCTTGACTGGCAAGTTTCGAAATTCCAAAAAAGGGGTCTTTCTAAGGAAAGGCCTGGTCATCGTCCAGTTCACCACGTCCCTGGTATTGATTGCGGCGACATTTATCATCTACCAGCAAGTCAAGTACATGCAAAGCCGGGACCTGGGCATTTCGGTGGAGAAAGTCATCAGTGTCGAGTTACCGACCTCCGATGCCGAGACCAGAGAGGAGTATGATGGTTATCTGCAAAAGATCAAACAATTCAAACTGCTTCTCGCCGGCCACGAAGGGGTGAAGAGTGTCGGAGCGACCTCCAATTTGCCAGGTGGGGACAGTGGTGATATCAATGCGACCAATAGTGAAATTACGCTCGTCGGCTTTTCAGAACCCCTCAATGGTACGACCTACTTTCAGATGAATGACCAGGGCTTCTTAGATGCGATGGAGTTGCGCCTGCTGGCCGGGAGGAACTTCAACCCCTATCTGGCCTCCGATTCCAATGCAATCATCGTCAACGAAGCGCTGATCGACCGGTTCAAGCTCGAAGATCCAACGCAGGCGGTGGATGCCATACTGGACCTCGGTGGTGATCGACTAAAAGTGGTCGGCATCATCAAGGATTTTCACCGGACCTCGCTCAAGCAGGCCGTAGAGCCCACGATCTACGCTGCGAGGAAGGGGGTGAGAAAACTGGTCATCAAGCTGGACGATCAAGGTTATGCCACGGGCATTGCGCATCTCGAGGATCAATGGGAAGAGTATTTCCCGGATGCGCCGATGGATCTGATCTTTATGGACGCACGATTCAATGCTCTCTATGATCAAGACCGAAGATTTGGCGACCTATTCATTGTATTTGCCTCCCTGGCAATCCTCATCGCCATCCTGGGACTGTACGGGTTGGCGTCATTTCTATCCATCCAGCGGTCGAAGGAAGTGGGCGTTCGTAAGGCCTTGGGTGCAAATCGGGCCGAAATCGTTTACCTCTTTTACAAGGGGTTTCTACAGCTGATTGGCATCTCCGCAATCATCGGTTTTCCACTGTCGTACTTCGTTATGAATGATTGGCTGAACAACTATGCCTTTCGGATTGCTTTTCCCTGGGAGACGGTGGTGATGGCTTTGCTGGTTGTCCTGCTTTTTGCTTTTTTGACGGTATGGCATCAAACGAGAAAAGTGGCCGGGCTGAACCCAGCGCAGACGCTGAAGTATGAGTAGGAATTCTTCGGGTTCCGGGTCTCAGGTTCCGAGTT
>JBCCXG010000792.1:0-3078 GCA_039191945.1 Bacteroidota bacterium | reverse complement strand
GAGTAAGGGCGGGAGACTGGGTCAGCCTTCAACCCTTGGATACGGAAGGGAGTCAAGCGGTGCTGAGTGACAATGGCCAATGGTTCGTACCCAAAGGTGCCGGCGGCGGTTATAACCGGTTGCAAATCGGCCTACCGTTAAGCCTGGGGCTAGTGACGCACCTCAATAAAAATTTGAGCGCAGGCCTCGAGTTTGGCATTCATTTTACCTTCACAGACTATTTGGACGATGTCAGTGGGCAGTACGTAGATTTGTCAGCCTTTGAAGATCCTGTGGCGCGCCTGTTTTCCGACCGAGCCGTGGAGCCTATGGCCGTAGTTCGGGGAGAGGAGCGATTCCCCCAGTCCGTCGGGGCCATAGAGGGGCCTAACGGCGAGACCTACTTCGTCAACTCGGATGTTGGGTCGGGAGTGACCGGATCGATTAGGGGCAACCCGGAGGTGAATGATCACTACTTCGTCACGCAAATCCGCGTGATTTATTCGCTTGGATTTAGGAAATAGGTGCAGTTCGAATTGTCCGCTGATAGCAAGGGATCGCTCCAAAATTTGAAGTTGGTTGCACCTACAGGCCCAAACATTTCCGTTAGGGTTAACCTCTGGCGCCCAGCAACGCATCCAAATATTACAAAAGAATGCCAAAGTCGTATGAAGGAGACGAGTGCCAAGATTAGGGATTATCTGGATTGACTGGTGCTCCGCTAGCCGCCGTTTGCCGCGCATTCGACTCATTTTTGATGAGGTCAGGGAGATCTTCGTTGCTGTAGTAGTGATAGTCCACGACCATCTTCTTGTCTTCCCAGTGCATCCGTCGAAACTCGGACCGAGCTAGTCTTCCCTCTTCATCGTAAACCAACTCCTCCATCCAACGCACCTCTCGCATCTTTACCACTTCCTTTTTGACGACGCGACCCAGATCATCTTGAGACACGCGTATGGTCACACTTTCGGGCAATCTGCCGGGCAAGGTGGGCGTTTGCACGATCACTTCCTTCAGACGGCTCGTGGCCCGATCGTACTTGAGACGGACGTCCTCGAGCACCCAATCATCAAACCGCTTCTTCCTTCGCCTTTGGACTCGCCCCAAGTGATCCTTGTAGTATTCCCAACCCTCCTTCTCGCGTATCAGTCGGTTGAAATCGTAGGCCTCTATGACCTCATCGTGATAGCGCTTAGACTCATCACCATAAAATTGAATGCCCATAAACTCTCCATCTGGATAAAAGGTCTTGGTGAAGAGGGTATCCTTCTTCCCGCCTTCGACCAGATACGCGCGCTGCGCCCGACGCTGACTTGAGAGGTAAGTAATATTTTCCGTGAACTTGATGCCTCGGCCCGACATGATTGCGTATTCTCGACCGGAGGGGTAGACCTCTCCATCTTCTGCAAACAGATAGTCCCAGAAGGTGTACTCGTCTTTCCATTCGGTGTGCTTACTGATGTCAATGACCGCATCGTAACCGAGTTCCTGCGCCTTTTTTCGTAGATCCTCCGCTAAAAGCTGAGAGTGTCGGTAGCCTCGATCAACAACTCCCACGCGCCCTCCTTGCACAAAAGGCTTTTTGGGAAAGGGTTGGTCTTCGAAAAACAGCTCAGTAGACGCGCCCGAGGGTTGTATCGGAAGGAACGTCTCATAGTCATGCTGCTGCGCCACATAAGGTGTGTAGAGCGTACAAGACGACAGAGCAAACAGAAAAGGTGTCAACAGCAGGAAGGTCTTACCTACCTGATGGCTGATGGGGAGAGATCTCGATGCAGGCATTTCTCAGGTTTACCTTTCCTAGTACAACCCACGTGCCAAACTCACGAGTTTAAGCGTCCAATTCCATCATCTTTTGCTCCCAGCTCGTGGTGAGTTGTTCGATTTCGGTTTTGATCAAATCCAATGCCTCGTTGAGCTTTGTCAGTTTGTCGAGATCTCTTGAATTATCCGGATTCCCCATGTCCTCCTCCAATTGCTGAGCTTTCACCTCTTTCTCCTCGATGGCTCGCTCCAGCTGCTTGATCTCCTTCTGCAGCTTATCGTCAGCGGGCTTTGGCTTCGTTTGCTTTTTCTTCGGCTGGCTCGTTGGCACCGGAACGGTTGCTGGGCTAGATGCCTTTTCACGCTGCTGCTCCCACCATTCAAACTCCTCATACGTGCCTGGGTACTCTTTGATTTGATGATCTTCGATCCACCAAATTTTTGTAGCTACTTTGGATATGAAGTCCCGGTCGTGCGATACCAGTAAAAAAGTACCTTCAAACTGCTGCAAGGCCTGGACTAAAATACTCACCGACAACATATCCAGGTGGTTGGTGGGCTCATCTAATAGCAAAAAGTTAGACTCGGAGATCAGCGTCTTCGCCAACGCCACGCGTGACTTCTCCCCTCCAGACAAGACCTTGATCTTCTTGAAGACCTCATCATCGGTAAACAGAAAACACCCCAACACACCTCTCAACTCCTGCTCCGTCTTTCCTGTACCCTGCTGCTTGAGCTCCTCGAGGATGTCGCTCTCCACGTCGAGGGCTTCGAGCTGATGCTGAGCATAGAATGACGTCAACACGTTGTGCCCCGTCTCGACTTTTCCGTCGTGCGGCTCAGTGCCTGCTACAATCCGTAAGGCGGTGGACTTCCCTTTTCCATTGGCGCCGATCAAAGCAATCTTGTCGCCTCGTTCGATGTGCGCATCCGTGGCGGCCAGGATTTCCAGTGCTCCGTATTGCTTGGTGATTTGTGACAAGCGGGCCACGTGCCGGCCAGATTTTGTTTTGAAGTTGAATTTGAAATTGACCTGCGCATTCTCATCGACCACCTCATCGATGCGCTCCATCTTTTCCAACTGCTTCATCTTGGACTGTGCCTGCTTTGCCTTCGTGGCTTTTGCCTTGAACCGCGTAATGAACCGCTCCGCTTCCCGGATCTTCTGCTGCTGGTTCTCAAAAGCATTCTGCTGGATCTCATTTCGGAGTTCCTTGTCCTCTTCGTAGAAGTCATAGTTACCCGCGTAGACGTTGAGCTTCTGACTGTACACCTCGACACTCTTGTCTACCGACGCATTGAGAAATCGACGGTCGTGAGATACGATGATGTAAG
>JBCCXG010000791.1:0-3083 GCA_039191945.1 Bacteroidota bacterium | reverse complement strand
GGCTACAACTTTAAAGGGCAGTTTTCAGTGAAGCTTTGATCAACCTTGGTCTTGCGCTTGCCGCGGACATCTGGTCTCAGGTCACCGGAGAGAAACCCGTAGCTCCCAAGGGTTGCGAGCAGCTGTGGTTTAATAGAGGTTGCAACAGTACCAGCGGGCGCTTACCCTATAGAGCATAGGTCTACTCACTCTTCAAGCACTTCGCAGGATTCACACTAGCAGCCTTCCAGGCCTGTGAACTGACCGTCAGCGATGCAATGATCAATGCAGTCACAGAGGCAATCACGAAAATCCAGCCACTTAAATCGACGGGGTAGGCAAATTGGGCGAGCCATTCCTGCATGAACAAGTAGGCAATCGGAAGGGCGATGATGATGGCTACCAATACCAGAAGAATGAAGTCTTTTGAAAGCATCGCCACGATATCGGACCGGGTCGCACCCAATACCTTTCGAATCCCAATCTCTTTGATCCTTCGCTCAGCAGTAAACGCTGCCAGACCGAAGATCCCAAGGCAAGAAATGATGATCGCAAATCCGGCGAAGTAGGTGGATAGGGTGCCCACGCGCTCTTCGGACGCATACAGCGCCTGGTAGTTTTCGTCTAAGAACGTGTAGTTGAAAATATACCCAGGAGCGAATTCCTCATAGAGCGCTTGGATCCCCTGGAGTGCAGCGGCTTCTTTACCTGCTCCGAGCCGAGCTACTACGTAGCCCGCGCCAGAACTCGTCAATCGAAAATAGGCCGGTCCCACCGGGGCATGCAGCGATTGATAGTGAAAGTCCTTGAGTACACCAATGACTTCGAGTTGAAAATCCTCTCCAAACTTAATGGGCTTTCCTATCACCTCTGATGTTGAGAAGCCCATGGCGGAGGCGGCTGCCTCATTGATAAGCAATTTGGCACTATCCGCTCCAAAAGACCGGCCGAACCACCTTCCTTCGGCGAGTTGGAACCCCATCGTTTCGTAGAATTCATAGTCCACAAAGAACCTTTCGAATAGCACGCGCTCCCCAGGCGTTTTGCCTTCCCAATCCAGTCCCGGGTTTCCGCTCACTCGACCGACCAAACTGTGACTTGTGCTCCCCGCATGGACCACCCCGGGTAGCTTTCGTAGCTCAGTCAGGAACGTGGCACTTCGCTCCCAAATACCTCCATCTTGAGTAAAGAAAATGACATTGTCTCGGTCGTACCCCAGGTGTTTTTCGGTCAGGTATTGAGTTTGCCGATGAATGACCACCACACCGATCAATAGTACGATGGTGATGATAAACTGGAAAATGACCAGGCCCTGTCTAGCCCAAACCTCACCAATCGAAGTCTTTATTTCGTTTCTCAATACTTGAATGGGCCTAAAATGGGACAGGTAAAAGGCCGGATAGCTTCCTGCTAGGATACCGGTCAATAGTACGGTGATGATAGAAATCGTGATCAACTGGGGCGTAAATGACAGGGAGATGCTTTTCCCGGTGATCTCATTAAAGGGGGAAATCAATCCAGTAATCAATAAATAGGAGAGGAGCATAGCGGCGAAAGAAACGAATACCGCCTCTCCGATGTACTGACGAATCAGCCCGCCACGTCCAGCTCCAATCGCCTTGCGAATACCGACTTCCTGGGCTCGCTGGGAAGCGCGGGCGGTGGACAAGTTCATGAAATTGATACAAGCAATCACCATAATGAAGATCGCGATCGCTGAAAACAAGTGGACATAGTCGATGCGACCGCCATCAGGTAGGCCATTGGCGTATCTTCCCTGGAGGTACTGATCCGAATACTTCTTCAGAAAAAGCTCCACGTTGCTCTCAGGAGCCTTGGTTTTAACATATGCAGCGATTTTTTCGGAAGTCGCTTCCCAATTGACACCCTCCTGGAGGACGACATAGGTAAGGGGACCCGTATTTCCCCACTCATTGGCCCATGCAAACCGATCCAGGAAGTCTTGCAGTGGCAATACGAAGTCAAACCGGTAGGTAGAGCGAGGGTTGATGTTTTCAAAAACCCCGGTGACGGTAAAATTTCGAACGTCCTCGTACCTGATCGTCTGCCCCATGGCTCGATCCACGTTTCCAAACAGCTTCTTGGCCAAGTCAATGGAGATGCAGATAGACGAAGGATCCTGAAGCGCGCTATTAGGATCTCCCATGATGAGTGGGTACGAAAACATATTGAAGAAATCCTGACCTACGTGATACCCATCCTCTCTTAGGACGGTATTGTCATAGGACAATAAGGCAGGGTTGATCCAGGTTGTCGTTGTTGCGTACTGGATGTCTGGGAAGTCGACAGGTAGCGATTCCCCCAATAAGCCTGGAGTACCCCGTGATACGGATTTTTCCTCTGCAAAGGTCTGCAATCCCATGACCTGGTAGAGGCGGTCGTCTTTCTCATGAAACTTGTCGACAGCATATTCATCTTGCACCCAGAGGTAAATGAAAAATGCACATGTCAAGCCTGTAGTAAGGCCCACGAGATTGATGATGGAGGAAGATCGATGTCTTAAGAAGTTTCTTAAGGTAAGTTTCAGGAAGTGGAGCATTCGACATTTTGAGTTTGATGACCGTATCTCAGGACAACAACTTGGAGTGAGCAAGCACTTACACCAAGGTGCTACTCTATAAACACCGCGCTGGAAAAATGTTCAGGATAGGGCCAACGTTGACCATGGCTTGCCCATTTCGGTTGGGACAACTTCCCATGCTGGTGATCATTGTTGAGACTGCATTCCGCTCTTGGGGAGCCACTGTCGGGCGGATTAGTGCAAAATAGCAGATATCTAAAATTCAAAATTGCTACGGTTGCGCTATTTTACTGAAAACCGGTTGAAGTGTGGATGCTGATGGCTACTGCGAGCAGGAGATGTGCAAATGGGCGATTGGTAGCAAGAATTTCGAGCGTTGATCGGCTAAGTAAAGAAAAGTTGCAATGAGTGAGGATCAGTTGAACTCCTTTGAGGACTCAGCGTTAACCACCATTTTGGTAGTGTCAGACATGCGTGCGGCTAAGGCCTTCTACGTAGATGTGCTACGGTCCAAAGTATTTCGTGAATACGGTGGTGATTCGTTGGTTTTGGAGTTTTTAGG
>JBCCXG010000790.1:0-3084 GCA_039191945.1 Bacteroidota bacterium | reverse complement strand
CGGTGATTGACGACTTTGAGGGGATGACCGGAATGAGCTTTGAAGGAGCGAGGTTCACCACTGATCTATACTCCATTAGTTTCAAATCCGGTGCAGAAGGTACGATCTACTACGGTAGGAACACCTACGACTACCAGGAAGGCACACTGGTCTTCATTAAGCCGCATCAAGTAGTGCGCTATGAGCCCGGCAATGAGGAAGAGAGCCACAGGCGAACGTGGTGGCTGGCTTTCCACCCGGATTTGATTCGAAAGTCGGAATTGGGGCAGAAGATCGATCGCTATTCTTTCTTTGATTATGAGGCTACGGAAGCACTACATGTTTCAGAGGACGAAAAGCAGTCGGTGTTTGAGTTGGTGAAGTTGATCCAAAAGGAAATATCGCAAAATATCGATCGGCACAGCCAAGACCTGATCATCTCCAATATTAAGCTACTCCTGGACTACTGTACCCGCTACTTTGATCGTCAATTTTACACCCGGACTAATCTGAATAAGGATGTGGTCAGTGACTTCGAGCGTGCGATGAAGGAGTACTACCAAACCGGCAAGGCAGCAGACAAAGGGGTCCCTTCGGTGACCTATTTGGGCGAAACGCTGGGCATGTCGCCTTATTATTTGAGTGACTTATTGAAGAAGGAAACAGGACGGAATACCATCGAGCATATTCATTTCTTCATCATCGAGAAAGCAAAGAACAAGCTCTTGAGCTCTGATCAGCCTGTGAGTCAGATCGCTTATGAGTTGGGATTTGAGTATCCCCAGCACTTTGCCAAGGTCTTCAAAAATAAGACGGGCATGAGCCCAAAGGAGTATCGCCAGGTGAGTTAATCTAGCAGAGGAGTCGGGTAGGATTTCATAAAACCTGTTAAACCTCCTTAAATAGTCATAAGGCATGCAGGCTTCGTTTTAAGTTTAACGGAATAAGCTAAGATCTTAGGGTCCTTATGAAGCATCGCCTTTGCATCCTGACACTGCTAACGCTGGTGACCTTCGTTCATGCTCAAGGTCACGAGCGCCCTGATCTTTCTGGTCAATGGGATCTTAACCTGGAAAAGAGTAACCTGGAAGCCGATTGGACAGAAGGTATCACTGGTGGTACCTTCGACATCCTGCATCAGGAACCGGACTTCAAATTGAGCCGGGTGTTTGAATTCAAACGCAAGAAGAAGCAAGCCTTTGAGATACGTACCGATGGTCCGGAGCAAAAAGGAAAGTTCAAAACGACGTGGTACATGGTTTGGCGTGAAAGCCGCCTATTCCTCACTGTTTTGAGAAAGGGAATGGAGAATACCGTCGAATACTACCTTTCTTCAACCGGTGAACTGATTGCCGATGAACGATTCACGAGTTCAAGGATGAACTATCACAACCGCTGGGTCTTTGATAATGCCCCTGATGTGACGCCAGATTAGGTGAGTTGCCAATGGCGTTTGTAGGTGTGGATGATAGCTTCTATCTTTAAACTAAAGTCTTAGTTTTCAATCGTCCAAAAGGTTCCCTCTTCAGTTAGGGGGGGTGGACTACACACGCACTTCATGTTCAATCATACCCTCAAACTGGCCCTCCGGAATTTTGTCCGTGACAAGCAATTCGCCGTTCTCAACCTTTTGGGTTTGTCCCTGGGTACGGCCGCCTTTTTCCTGGCCATGCAGTACGCCTCCTTCGAAATGAGCTACGACACCTTTCACGAAGAGGCGGACAACATCTTCAGGGTAGCGCACCTGGAAAGGGACGGGAACCATATCTATGAGGGGGTCGGGTCCTTTTACGGGATTGGGCCAAAGGCCCTGGAGGAGTTCCCGGAGGTTAGGAATTTCACGAGACTCCATCGTGCGGACGGCATGGTTTCCTGGGCCAATCCAGAAGGAGAACCTGTGAGCTATCATGAGACCAATGCCTACTACGCCGATCAATCTTTTTTCGACATCTTTTCCTTTCCCTTGATCCAGGGATCGCGGAGAGACCTGCTTAAGAATCCAAACAGTGTGCTCATATCGGAGTCGGCAGCCAAGAAATACTTCGGTGACAAGGACCCCATGGGTGAGGTCTTGTCACTCACGACCGAGTGGAAAGGAGGGAATTACACCGTAGAAGGTGTTTTTGCTGACGTCCCAACGAATAGCCACCTGTCCTTTGACTTCATCTTTCCAATCACGGAGTTGCTGACCAATTTCCAGTTTGACGGAAAGGACTGGTATTGGATCAATTTCTATACCTACCTGCTGCTCGAGCCCAGCGCAGACGTTGCAAGTGTTGGCAACGGACTGACCGATGCGGTCGACCGACACATCCATTTCCTTTTTCAGACGGACAACTATGAGTTTAACTTGGCTTTACAGCCGGTGACCGACATCAATCTGCACTCCAACCTCGATGGCGAAGTAAAGGAAACGGGAAAGTGGCCCAGCATCAAGGCCTTTATCATTGCTGCCTTCTTCACCATCGTACTGGCGTGGCTGAATTATATCAACCTCACCACGGCCCGAGCCACCAGAAGAGCTAAAGAGATTGGCGTTAAGAAAGTGATGGGTTCTTCGAAATCTGCGCTGGTGGGGCAGTTTCTGCTCGAGTCGATCATCACCAACATGATCGCGGTGTTCCTGGCCACGGGTCTCTTACTCGCCTTTTTTCCCACTATTGAGCGTTGGTTTGGGATTACTCTTCAATTTGATTGGGGACTGCAATATCGGTATTGGCTGCTCTTTGCCAGTCTTTTTGTTTTGGGGACGCTTGGTAGTAGCTTCTACCCGGCCTATCACTTGTCGTCGTTGAAGATCGTCCATTCGCTTAAAGGCCAAACTTCAGATCGGGGCAAGTCGGGATGGATCCGAAAGGGTATGGTGATGATGCAGTTTACGTTATCGCTTCTGCTGCTGACGGGATCACTTGTCATCTACGAGCAAATCGCCCTGATGAAAAGCAGAGATCTGGGCATGGACATCTCCAACAAGCTCGTCATCAAAGCACCCAGAGAGACTAAGACGGGCTACTGGCGATCCCTCAGAAACTTTAAGGAGGAGGCTTTGAAACGCAGCACCTTTACGCAGGCCACGACTTCATTCGAAGTGCCTGGCCGTGACAT
>JBCCXG010000789.1:0-3086 GCA_039191945.1 Bacteroidota bacterium | reverse complement strand
GCTTCCTTCGTGTAATTCACATGGTGGTGATCCTCGTACTTGTCTTTGATGTTGTCCAAAATCTGAATGGTCTCTTCTGGCGTAGTGGCATCCACCATGACCATTTGGAATCGACGAGCCAGTGCCCCATCTTTTTCGATGTACTGTCGGTACTCATCCAGTGTCGTGGCACCTATGCATTGAATCTCGCCTCTCGCGAGTGCAGGCTTGAACATATTGGAGGCATCCAGTGAACCCGATGCGCCTCCCGCCCCTACGATCGTGTGCAGCTCATCGATGAACAAGATGACATCCGGAGACTTTTCGATCTCGTTCATGACCGCCTTCATACGCTCTTCGAACTGGCCCCGATACTTCGTGCCAGCCACTAAAGAGGCCAAGTCCAAAGTAACCACGCGCTTACCAAACAAGACGCGGGATACCTTTTTTTGTACAATGCGCAGTGCCAAACCTTCGGCAATCGCCGTCTTACCCACCCCTGGCTCGCCAATTAAGATGGGATTATTTTTCTTCCTACGACTAAGGATCTGGGCGACCCTTTCTATTTCCTTCTCCCGGCCTACGATCGGATCGAGTTTGTCCTCTTCAGCCAGCTTCGTCAAATCCCGTCCGAAGTTGTCGAGTACGGGTGTTCGACTTTTTTCTTGACCTTTAGTCTCTCTGCCTGAGCCACCCGAAGAGCCTCCGCCAAACATTCGTCCGGAATCGTCATCTGGGTCGTCAGTCTCTGAGCTGGCCATAGGATTTTCTGTTTGATATTCCAATAATTCTTTCACTACGTCATACGCTACTTCAAATTTGTCGAGGATCTGGGTTGCAAGATTGTCCTCATCCCGCAGGATCGACAATAGTAGATGCTCCGTTCCGATTAATTGACTTTTGAAGATTTTAGCTTCGAGGTATGTGATTTTTAGTACTTTTTCCGATTGCCTTGTGAGAGGAATGTTGGCAAGATTCTTAACATTGCTGGTTGCTGTGCCTTTAGTAGCCTGCTCAATTGCCGAGCGCAACTCGTCAAGAGATACGCCAAGTTTCTTCAGTAAACCAACTGCAACTCCTTCTCCCTCTCGGATCATCCCCAACAGCAAATGTTCGGTGCCGATGTAGTCGTGACCCAGTCTCAGCGCCTCCTCTCTGCTCAGTGAAATGACCTCTTTAACTCTATTTGAAAATTTTGCTTCCATATAATAAATGGATTACGCAGTCCCTATATCTTTAAAATTATACCGAATTTGTTTCAAATCCCATCTCCGCTGAATTAAAACGCAATGAATTTCAGAATTGTTCTTTTGCCTAAATGCTGGACTTTTCCAGTATTGTAGAGGATTCATTGCCCAGTGATAAGAGTAAATCCAAAACGGACAAATTCGGGACAAATTCTTTGCCAAAGATCTGAAAATAAGGATAGCTTTTATAAACGGATCGCTCACCGAAGGCTTTCTTGGGGTGAATCAGGTTTCGATAGTCATAAAGGCCTTCGTGATCCTCCTTTTCGTAGGATTGAGTCAAGGTAATCGACCTGTCAATTTGGAGGCATTTCAGACATAATGTCATCATTTCATGACAGAGCTCCCAGAGAAAGGTGGGACGATTGGCGAAGACACGCTGGAAATATGGGCCGAAGTGTTCAAAGAAGGGTGCCTTGCCATAGGCGGAGTAGATGGCACCCCAGTGATCTTTCACCCAACGTTCGGCATATTCGATCTTGACATCAATGAGAGCGGTCTGCCGACTGTATTTCACTGGGACGATGAGGTTTTGTGGTCCATTTGCCGTGAGTACGACAGCACGGTTGCGGTAGGTCTGCTTGACGAAATGTTCGCGTACCTCCCATTGGATGGCATCGAATTGTGAGATCAAAACAAAATACTCCAATGATCCCAGGTAGTGTGGTTCGATGAGCAGCGTGCGATCCATCCCTACAGGATTGACTCGAACGGTCCGAGTCCTTCACGGATCAGCACTGGCTCCGATGCCGTGCAGTCGACTACAGTGCTCGGGGTGATATGACCTGGCCCTCCATCAATGACGATATCTACGAGTTTATCAAACTTCTCATGAATGAGGGACGGGTCTGTGGAGTATTCCAGGATCTCGTCGTCGTCGCGAATTGAAGTTGTAATGATGGGGTTACCCAACTGCGCAACGATTTGGCGTGGGATGTTATTCTCCGGTACTCGTATGCCTACCGTCTTTTTGTTGGTATTGAGAATTTTGGGCACTTTGTTCGACGCCTCGAGAATGAAGGTATAGGGTCCGGGCAGCCCTTTTTTCATCATCTTGAAAATGGGAGTGGTGACGTGCTTGGTGTACTCTGAGAGGTGACTCAGGTCGGAGCAGATGAACGACAAATTGAGATTTTTTCCCTTGATGCCTTTGATGTGCTTGATTCGATCAACGGCCTTCACATTGAAAATGTCACAACCGATCCCATACACGGTGTCTGTAGGATAGATAATGACCCCTCCCTCGGACAGACTATTTACTACCGCATCTATTTTTTTCGGCTCTGGGTTGTCCGGATGGATCGTCAGCAGCTGCGCCATTTATTCAAATGCTTCCTTCTTTTTTGAACCATGCTGGACCCCTTCCGATTACCGGTTTAGGTCCTAGATCCGAAGGACTAAATTACTATTTTTGCCCGCAATGAATATGAAGAAGTTGGTAACTGTTTTCATGATCGTCTTCACGGTCATGGCCTCTTCCTTTGCCTTTTATTTCTACCAGGTACTCTACACCCCCAACATCCTTGTCGATGGTGAGGAGCAGTACTTTGCGATACCCAGCGGATCGTCATTTAAGGAGGTACAGGAGCTGTTGGTCGAGCAGAATGTCGTTGGCAACCTGATGGCCTTTAGCCTCTTGGCCAAACTTAAGTCCTATGACGAATCGGTGAAGCCCGGACTTTACCTCTTGCAGCCGGATATGAACAATTCGCAAACGATCAATCTCTTGCGATCTGGGTCCCAAACACCGGTCAAGTTGATCTTTTCGGTCGCAAGACTTTTGCAGGACTTACCCGGTAAGGTAGAGGACTTTGTGGAGTTTGATTCTATGCGATTAGCCGCTTTGATGCTGCAAGAGTC
>JBCCXG010000788.1:0-3107 GCA_039191945.1 Bacteroidota bacterium | reverse complement strand
TGCCATTCAAGGCAAGCTGAAGGGGATGATGGACGAGACGCTTCCGGGAATCGAAAGTGATCTCCAGGATCTAGGCGCGCCATGGATCGAAGGGCAATCGTTGATTGGGACCGATAGGTAAGCACTGATTTTGAAGAGAAAAAGAGAGAGGAGAGTCCAAGGGCTCTCCTTTTTTTTGCAGTGGGGGTTTCGGGAAACCTATTTTCTAAAAGGAAATGGTAAAGATTATCCTACTCTGCTTGACCATTATTATTTTGACTTCCCCGCCGATGCGCAAGACGCTGGGAATTGCCTTACTTACAAAATCTACAGTGCCACGTTTAAGAAGACGACCGAGTTCTATAGGTTCAGTACGAACCACACATTTTCATTGATTATTGCAGAGCATCCAAAAGATCCTCATCTAGAAGTCGTTGTTGATACGCTAGCCAGAATCTGGTCTGCCACATCCGATACGCTGCAGGTTGTTTTTCGAACGTGATGGTAAGTTGGACGATTACTCCAATGTGTCTTTGCTGGTCAAGAAGAACCGGCTGGAGAAGATGCCTTATGGCCAAATGAGAAAATTCAAGTACAAATTGGTTAGCGGTGATCATTCTATATTTAATCCAAAACAATAGAACGACTAGCTAGTATTTCCGCGATCTTCATTTCACATTCAAAAATGTCGGATCCCCAAACTGAAAGACCGGCGACTCCGTACGGCTCTCAGCCATCAGCCGCGCCATCTCCGCAGTCACTTCGGGGTAATCTGCTGCTACATTTTTGGCCTCACCGATGTCTGTCGACAAGTCATAAAGCTCAGGAGTCCGATCTGGGTCCTCGAACACATCATAGCGCACGGCCTTCCACTGCCCGCGACGAACCGCTTGCCTACCGCCACGCTCGTGAAATTCCCAATAGAGATGTTCGTGCACTTGCTGTCCAGACTCACTCAACCAGGACGGTAGCATAGAAATACCATCGAGACCATCCGATCCTCCACCAACCTGCAAAAGATCCGCGAAAGTGGGCATGAAGTCCCAAAATGCCGAAATATGATCAGAACTGGAACCCGCTGCGATTTTACCCGGCCAACTGACAATCATCGGCACCCTAATGCCTCCCTCATAGAGATCCCGCTTGAAGCCCTTGAGGGGCCCATTGCTGTCAAAGAACTCAGGGTCGGCGCCTCCTTCTTTATGCGGTCCATTGTCCGAGGTGAAGATGATGATCGTATTCTCCTTCAGACCCAGCTCCTCGACCTTCGCCAGGATCTCGCCCACTTGCGTATCCAGCAGGTCGATCATCGCCACGAAGGCCGCGTGCGTTTCCAACTGCGAACTGTACGGTCCCAAGCGATACTTCTCGCCTTCATCTGTTCCTTCGTATGCTTTTTCAGGGAGGTACTTGCCCCGATGTTTGGCCATGTACTCCTCTGGAGCCGCAAGCTCTGCATGCGGGATGGCCGTGGGATAGAAGAGAAAAAAGGGATGGTCTCTATTGGCTTCCATGAACTGCAACGCACGACCATGGATCACTTCCGGTGCGTACGTTCCCGTCTGCTTGCCTCTATTAGCCAGTAGAGAATCCTGCCGCTGATTATCCCACAAGTAGTACGGATAGTAATGATGGGCCAGCCGTTGGCAATTGTAGCCATAAAAGACATCAAACCCCTGCCGATTCGGATCTCCCTCTGAGCCAGGAAAACCAAGGCCCCACTTGCCAAAGGCTCCCGTCGCATATCCCTCAGACTGCAGCATCTCGCTCAAGGTCTTCACGGAATCAGCCAGTGGGTATTGGCCCTCAGGTTTGACCTCTTTGTTGCCCCGGATTGCTGTATGTCCGGTATGCATCCCCGTCAATAGCGCACTTCTGGAAGGGGCACACACGGTGGCTCCGGAGTAGTGCTGGGTAAATCGCATGCCCTCGTCAGCGAGGCGATCGATATTGGGAGTGGAAAAGTTAGTCTGACCAAAACTGGATAGGTCTCCGTAACCGAGGTCGTCTGCAAGTATAAAAATGATGTTGGGCGTTGATGGCTCATCTCGTGGGCTGCAACCAGCCACTAAGGTGAGCGAAATGACCAAAGAAAAAGCTCGGGAGAGTAGTTCTGGGCTACGATTCATAAGTTGAAATCTTCTACCAACCTAAAATAAGTGATATCTATGGTTGGGAGACTCATTTTGATCCACTGTTCTAACTTAACAGGGTCAAAAGGCAAAGCACAATTTCGAAACCAAGACAAAACGCTGGATCATGAGTCGGACTAACTTCTATTTAGTATTTATGGCATTCACCGCAATCGCTAGTACGGGCAATGCACAGGAAATCGTCTCTTTGCCCTTTGAAGAGGTGAAAGGCGTCACGTATACGACGCCCGAAAGGCAGTTCATGAGTCCAGCTTGGCAGACCACGGCGGTTACGAACGTTTCAGAGCCGACCCTGATGGTCTACCGTCCCACCGCTGACAAGCGTAATGGGACCTCTCTGATCGTAGCACCAGGAGGAGGCCTGTTCGGATTAAGCATCAACAGTGAAGGGATCGATGTGGCCAATTGGCTTGTGACGAAGGGTGTGACCGTCTTTGTCCTAAAATATAGATTGGTGCCCACAGGAGAAGATGGCACCCAAGAGCTCAATGGCATAGCGGGTGATGAATTGATGAGAAGGGTGGAGCAGGTTATGCCTTACTCTGTTCAAGATGGCTTGAACGCTGTTGCGCACGTACGGGAAAACGCGGAACAATACGGGATAGACCCCAACAAGATTGGTTTCATGGGATTCTCTGCGGGTGGTGCGGTGACCATGGGTGTAGCCTATGAATACAACCCAGCCAACCGACCCAACTACTTAGTGCCAGTCTATGCCTGGACCGGGGTGATGCCTGTACAGACACCCCCGGATGATGCACCTCCGATGTTGTTGATCTGCTCGACGGATGACCCTTTGGGATTGGCTGGCGGCTCTATTGATATCTATCGATCTTATCTGGACAATGGCCACAATGCTGCGCTCCACATGTATTCACAGGGGGGTCATGGCTTCGGGATGCGGGTCCAGGGATTGCCCTCAGATCGCTGGATCGAAAGGTTTTATGAGTGGGCCATCGTCGAGCAGATTATTGA
>JBCCXG010000787.1:0-3107 GCA_039191945.1 Bacteroidota bacterium | reverse complement strand
CCGTCAAGGAATTGGTAAAAACCTATGGCCAGCAACAGGCTGTAGACCATATTTCTTTTGAGGTGCAACCCGGCGAAATATTAGGCTTCCTAGGCCCCAACGGCGCGGGCAAGTCCACAACGATGAAAATAGCCACAGGCTATATTCCACCTACTTCCGGTACTGTGATCGTTGATGGTTATGATGTGACGGAGGAGTCCCTGGAGGTACGCAAGCTGGTCGGTTACCTACCGGAACATAATCCGCTCTATCTCGACATGTATGTGCACGAGTACCTTGGTTTTATCGGTCGGGTACACAAAATGAATCCCGCAAGACTTAGATCGCGGATCGAAGAAATCATTCAGATGGCCGGACTGGAGCGCGAGCAAAACAAGTTGATTGGAAGCCTTTCCAAAGGCTACCGCCAACGGGTAGGTTTGGCCCAGGCACTCCTACATGATCCCAAGGTGCTGATATTGGATGAACCGACAACCGGACTCGACCCTAACCAGATCGTTGAAATCAGAAACCTTATCCAGCAGATCGCCCATGAAAAGACAGTGGTGTTTTCGACGCACATTATGCAAGAGGTACAGGCCATTTGCAGCAGAGCTGTCATCATCAACCGCGGCAAGATCGTAGCGGACCAGTCTGTTGAAAGCTTAAAGTCAGGTGCAAGTGAAGGGATAAGCCTAATTGTAGAATGGTCTGGGGTTATCGATAAAAATAAACTCACGGAAATACCTGGAGTGGAACTAGTAGAGCAGGTCGGTTCTGGTAAGTGGAAAATTAGCGGTAGCCAATCTAGCGACCTTCGCAAACGGATTGTAAGCCTGTCCGCTGAAGAGAACTGGGATCTCATGGGATTGACCGTCGAGGAACACTCCCTCGAAAATGTATTTAGGGAACTTACATCGACCAAAGCATAGATGTTAGCGGTATTTCAAAAAGAGATCAGTCTTTTCCTCAACTCACTAATCGCCTACATCGTGATTGGGGTCTTCCTAACAGGAATTGGGCTACTCACATGGATCTTCCCCGACACCAATGTGCTGGATTACGGATACGCATCGCTCGATACACTCTTTGATTTGGGGCCTTATGTGTTGATGTTTCTTATCCCGGCGATCACCATGCGCACGCTGGCGGAGGAGCGCAAGACAGGCACCATCGAGTTACTGCTCACGAGACCATTGACAGATTGGGATATAGTCTTTGGTAAGTTTCTCGCCTCATGGGTGTTGGTGATGCTTTCCATTCTGCCGACCTTGATCTACTTCTATTCGGTGTATCAGCTGGGCAACCCTATCGGGAATCTAGATACTCCAGGTATCATAGGTTCCTATATCGGATTGATACTCTTAGGTGGCCTTTTTGCAGCCATCGGCATGTTTGCGAGTTCTCTGACAGACAATCAAATTGTATCATTCATCCTGGCCGTCTTTTTCTGTTTCATATTCTTCGATGGCTTTGAAGCTGTCGCTAAGATCGATGTGTGGGGTACCTTCTCTTTAGGTATCTCCCAGCTCGGTATCGTCTATCATTACAATACCCTAAGTAAGGGACTGCTTGACCTGAGAGATATGGTATATTTCTTCAGCGTCATGGCATTCTTTCTGGTAAGTACTTACACAATGATCCGAAGCAGAAAATGGTGAATTGGAAGAGCAACCGGTTGGAAGATCTACTGCGCCTAGTTTGGTTGTTGGTGACAATTGTGTTGGTATCAGTGATCGTGGATAAGTTTCCGTTTCGCCTCGATCTGACAGAAGAAAAGCGATATAGCATATCTGAGGCAACCCAGCGACAACTGGAAAACCTAGAGGATGTCGTTTATGTGGAAGTTTTCCTGGAAGGAGAACTCCCCAGCGGTTTCAAACGCCTTCAAAAGTCCATCAGAGAGCAGCTGGAACAATTTGCGTATTATGCGGATGACAATGTTCAGTTCACCTTTGTTGATCCTGACCTGGCGCGAAGTGAGCAAAGTAAGAATGAATACTACCGATACCTAGCGGAAAAGGGAATCCAGCCTACCAATCTGTCTTACGAAGGTGAGGGAGGCAAGACGGAGAAGCTCATTTTCCCTGGAGCGATTGTCTCCTATTTCGGAGAGGAGAAAGGGGTGATGCTCCTGAAGGGTAATCGTGGCGCTACGCCAGATGAGATCCTTAATCAATCCATTGAAAATCTTGAGTTTGAATTGATATCAAGCATCAAGGAACTAGCTAATGATGATCGTCAGCGTATAGGCCTGATCAAGGGACATGGAGAACTGGACTCGCTGCAGATCGCAGGATTTACGAGTCTGTTGATGGACAAGTATGATGTATATCAGGTCAACCTTCCTCAACGCAACACGCCTTTGGATGATTATGAGTTGATCATCCTTGCCAAGCCTTCCACAACCTTCAGTGAAAAAGAAAAGTATCTCCTCGATCAGTATGTCATGAACGGTGGACGCATGATGATGTTCTTAGACGCACTGAGCGTCAATATGGACAGTGCCAGTGGAGAAGGTACGTTTGCCTTCCCCTACAACACCAATCTCAATGATCTAATGTTTCGCTACGGTATCCGCATCAATGGTGATTATATCCAAGATATCAATTGTGGGTTCTTCCCTGTGGTAGCCGGTAATATGGGTGACCAGGCCCAGATCAGGATACTCCCTTGGCCTTTCTTTCCATTGATAAATACGTATGGAGACCACCAGATCGTACGCAATCTCGATGCGTCGATCATGAAGTTTGCTTCAACAATTGATACAGTCAAAGCAGAAGGAATCAAGAAGACGCCTCTGATGCTAACATCACCATACACCCGAGTTTTGCAGAGTCCAGTAAGCGTCAAATTCAACGACCTTCGAAATGAGCTCAACCCAGACCTCTACAACAAAGGGCCTCAACCCGTGGCTTATTTGTTAGAAGGTAGCTTCACCTCCCTATACCGCAACAGAATTTTACCGAGAGGTGTAGACCAATCCAACTTCAAAGAGCGCGGTGAAGCGTCACGTATCCTTGTGGTCAGTGATGGAGACTATATCCGCAATGACTTTGATCGAGATCAACCTCAGGATCTGGGCTATGATCCTCTACAGAAAGTCAACTACGCTAATAAGGATTTTG
>JBCCXG010000786.1:0-3110 GCA_039191945.1 Bacteroidota bacterium | reverse complement strand
ATTAAGCTTAGCGAATCTCCGAGCTTTGGTATTCCGGCAATAGCGCACGATGCGGAGAGCCGTGGCTCAATTAGTTATTTGAATCTGGCTAAGGAAATCCTGGTAAAAAATGGTCTTTTGAAAGCACTTTTTCATCGATATTCTGAATTTCTTGTGGTAGCGACACGTGTAGACGTCCGCCATGTTTGCCTTAAAATTAATTCTCAAAGATTGTTTATAGCAAAAATTATTCCATGCTTGGAGATGATAGCTTCATTCAAAATTGAAACTTCATGTACTTGATGGTCTCTCCTTTTTCGGAAAAGATAGTCTCATATTTAGTCTTCAGGCCATAGTGCTCTTCCAACATCGGTGAACGGTAAAGGTCCTTCGTGTAGGTCAGGTTGCGTACAGGATACTTGGACTGTAGAAGCTCCAAGGTGTAGTCGAAAAGTCCGGTATTGTCGGTCTTAAATTTAAACCAACCTTCTGGTTGTAAGGCATGTCGGTATAAGTCCAGGTACCTAGGAAACGTCAGCCGCCGCTTTGCATCACGTGCTTTGGGCCTTGGATCTGGAAAAGTCAGCCACATCTCGGATACCTCGTTTTCCTCGAAGAACTTCTCAAGGAACAACATCTGGGTCCTCAGAAAGGCGACATTTTCCAACCCTTCATCAATGGCCATTTTACTTCCCACCCAGAGACGCTCACCTTTGATGTCGATCCCGATGAAGTTACTGCCTGGAAATCGCCGCCCCAGGCCGACCGTATACTCCCCTTTTCCACAACCAAGCTCCACCACGAGGTCGTTCGAGTTATTGAACATATGCTCCCTCCATCTCCCCTTGATCCTTTCATACATCTCTTTCCCCGGCTCCAGCACATTGGGTCGGGCAAAGTTTTCGGCAAAACGTTTCGTTTTTTGTCTCACAAATTGGGTATTTCTGCCACGACAAATGTGCTACCGCAAACCAAAATGATGTCATCGGCTGTGGCTGACTCTTTCGCTGCAGCAAGCGCCTCCGACACCATGGGATAGATGGTTCCTTCCCTACCCAGCCTTCCCGCCGTCCGCGCCAGGTCCACTGCTGGGAGCGACCTCGGGACCGAACTCTGCGTCCAGTAGTATTGGGCGTCTGTTGGTAGGAGAATTAGCAAGTCCTCGATTTCCTTTTCCTTGACGATGCCAAAGATGATGTGTTTTTTGCGGTGTTCTTTGGTCAGCTGGCCCATCAAGGACTTGAGACCAGGAGCGTTGTGACTGACGTCTGCCAGCGTCAGTGGTTGTGTATCGATGACCTGCCAACGTCCGGGAATGGTCAATGTCTGTAGCCCCTCCCGAATATCCCCTTCGCGGACTGGGAACCCTGATTTCCCTAAGCGCTCAATGACCTCCAACACACCTGGTAAATTCTCCAGTACATAATCTGCTCCATTATTTACTACCAAGTTCCCGAATAGCAATTGATCATCGCGCTTGAGATCGATGACCTGGTTGGTGATTTGATGCTCCTTTGATGTCCAAGTGTAGGCATCCCGCCTCGAGATCAATGGGCTACCGGTCATTTCGGCTTTCTCCCTAAAAATGGGTAGCAGATCCGGTTGGTGCGCACCGACGACGACTGGCACTCCAGGCTTGATGATGCCTGCTTTCTCAGAGGCAATTTTTCCCAAGGTGTCTCCCAGCATATCCGCATGATCCCATCCGATCATGGTAATCAATGATACTAGTGGCTGGATGACATTAGTACTGTCCAACCTTCCTCCTAGCCCCGTCTCAATGACCGCAATATCGACGCTTTGCCGCGCAAAATGCCAAAACGCCATCGCCACGGTGAGCTCAAAAAACGAGGGCTGTATTTCCTCAATGCTCCGCCCCAGCATGTCAACAAATTCGATGACAAGCTGCTCCGAAATGGTTTGATCATTGATCTTTATACGCTCTGTAAAGCTTTTTAAATGTGGAGAGGTATACAATCCCACGTCGTAACCTGCCGCTCTCAAAATTGCGTCTAGGGCATGAGCTGAAGAACCCTTCCCGTTGGTCCCGGCGATGTGAATGCTACGAAACGTGTGGTGCGGATTGCCCAGTCGCTCCAGAAGGAGTACGGTATTGGTCAGGTCCTTTTTATACGCGCTCTTTCCCTGACGCTGGTACATCGGTAGCTGTCGATAGAGAAACGCCAGGGTCTCTTGATACGTCATGGATGATCTTGCAGGCTAGGTCCTATTTTGTCTTGATAATGAAGGTGATCGTACCCGTGCTGGTAGGGGCGGGCTTATAAGACGAGGTCTTGCTGAAGGTAAGGCGTTCGACAGCTTGCCGATAGTACTTTTCTACAGATGGAGATACCGTGCTCGTTTTAGGAACGATTTTGATGATATAGCCTTCGTCATCGATCGTAACAGTGTAAACAATCCTCCCAGATTCCTCACTGTCATCTTGCGGTGTAGGTTCAAAATCCCAAATCCAGCCGCTCATTTGCAGGCTTGCACCCTCTTGCCCGGTCACGTTGCCGTAGAGTGCCCTTTGGTCAATCTCCGCTTCGGGTTCTCCCTGCACTTCGTCGCCCCTATCGTTACCTGACCCTACGCTCTCTTCGTCGCTGTTTTCACTAGCGGGTGCAGCCAAATCTTCTGTCACGGCTACGGCGGGTTGTTGGACCGCCGGGACCTGCTCAGTGGTCGTCTCTTGAGCGGTCTCCGAAGGGGTTTCAGCTACCACCGGCTCCGATTGATTGCTTTCCGCTTCCGCAGCGTCTGGTTCACTTGTATCCTCTATCGGCAAATCACCAGGTGTCGTTTCCTCGATGGGTTGATCTTGTTCAGCGGTCGTTGGTTCCGCAGAAGTTGCCGCCTCCTCAGGCTCCTCAGCAGCTTGCTCTGCAGGTGAGGGGGCCGCAACTGGCTGCTCTTGTGGAGGAGCGGCATTACCGCCGGTCGCCACGCCAAAACTTAACTCGACGCCATATTCGGGAATCGGTGGATTGGGTTCACGCCAAGCGACCAGAACATACAAGACTGCTAAGAGCACAAGCTGAACCACCCCTGTAATCATCATGCTTTTTCGATCCCTTTGTCTGTCGCCCTGGTCCTCCATGTCAATTCGGTTTGGTAGCGATAGAGACTTT
>JBCCXG010000785.1:0-3114 GCA_039191945.1 Bacteroidota bacterium | reverse complement strand
GGTCTAATTGGTAATACGCCGGATGAAGACTTTCTGTACCGAGAAAACTTTTTCGAGATTCTTTATGGAACTGAGACGGGTCTTCGATTGGCCAACATAGCGAACAGCAGCCTAAAATGGGAGACGACTGCCCAATATGACGTCGGGCTGGAAGTAGGTCTATTCGATGATCGAATAGCAATTACCACAGATTTTTACCTAAAAAGTACGTCGGATCTGCTCTTCCCAGTGCGCATCACACAGACCGCTGGGTCTCCGGAGTTCGTACTGCAAAACATTGGCACGATGACCAATCAAGGGATTGAATTTGCAATCAACTCGCTCAACATCGACAAGGAAAACTTCTCATGGACGACTGACTTCAATATTACCTTCAATCAAAACGAGGTTACAGACATCGGCGGTAACATACTCACTGCCGATTACAATGCCTTCATCGAAGGTGAGCCAGCCAGTTCGTTTTATTTGCGAAAATATGTAGGCGTGGACCCGGAGACTGGACAGGCACTCTATGACAACGGCGTAGGTGGGACCACTACGGATTGGAACAGTGCACCAAGGATGATTGCCGGTAATCCAAATCCGGAATTCTTTGGAGGGATCAATAACACGTTGACCTACAAGGACATTACCCTGACCTTCCTCTTCCAATTTGTCTCTGGGGTGGAGATCTACAACGCCACCAAGGAGTTTTTGGCAAATAGTGGGATTCTCAACCTGAGTCAAAGTGCCGATCAGCTCAATCGTTGGTACAAGCCCGGTGATGATGCGCCGTTCCCCGCACTCAATCCCTTTCAGGAGAACACTTTCGCCTCCACACGATTCATCGAGGACGGCAGCTACATTCGGCTCAATACTGCCACGATCACTTACAACCTACCGTCGGAGTTAGTTAGTGGCTGGGGCCTATCGTACCTGAGGTTTTACGTCGGAGGACAAAACCTGATCACCTTTACGAATTACTCCGGTTACGATCCGGACGTAAATTATGTCGATCCCAATTTTGGCACCATCGGGCGGAACCTAAACCGTAACATCGACAACTTCAACAGCCCACAAGCCCGAACCATCATTACTGGAATCAAAATAGGACTCTAACGATGAATAAGATTGTAAGGACATCTCTCTTCGTGCTGACGCTTTTCGCAATTTCTTGCGACGCACTACTCGATATAGAAGCGGATGGTACCATCACCGGCGATGTATTTAGCAATCCGGAGCGGATTGAGGAAGCGCTGCTAGGAGCTTATTACAGCTTTGGTGGTATCTCAGACGGCGCGGATGGAGGAGAGTTGTTTGGGGGAGACTTTATGCTCATCCCGACATTGCTAGCCCACTCCAACGATCTGGAGATTGCCTGGGACGATGTGAACGGTCCAGCCTATTCCGATTTCATCGATAAGGAGATCGTGGTGACCAATCTTCGCGTGGCCGCCAACTGGCGCCGTGCCTATGAAGCGATCAACCTGATCAACACCGTGATCGAAAACATCGATGTCGCACCTGCTGGGGACCAAAACAGAATCCATGGTGAGGCCCTGGCCATGAGGGGCATTTTGTACTTCGAAATGGTACGTCTATGGGCTCCGCAGTACTCGGAATCGAATACCTCGACCCCTGCCATCCCCATCAGGACTACGCCGGTTTTTGATATCGAAGAGGTGGAGACTCCTACCCTATCTACGATCGGGCAAGTCTACAACCAAGCGGAGAATGACCTCATGCAAGCGTCGACTTTGCTACAGCCGTTTGGCGGCAACGGAACTCGATTGTCGTATTATGCCTGTCAAGCCTACCTGGCTCGAATCTCATTGCAAAAAAGCGATTTCGAAAATGCATTGCTTTACGCGAACGAGGTCATCGAATCCGGCAGATACCGACTGGCAGCGACGCCAATTGAGGGCTTCAACAGAAGCTCCAACAGCCCGGAAGACATATTTGCGATACAGCAGACGCTCGCCAATACAGCCGGAGACGTAAACACCGGTACGGGCGTAGTCAACTACTTCTCGTCTTTGCCCTCTAACGGATTGGGCGTCGCTCGGATTCTTCGCAACTCCCTAAATACCGAGCTAACAGTCAACAGCCCGTTATACGAGGCGACGGACCTACGCTACACAGTGGACACGGAGGTCGCGAGCAACGCTACCAGTGCCTCGATCAGCACGATGTTTTATCGAAATCTTCGTAACCAGGACCCAGACATCCTCTCCTCCAGCAAATACCTGCGCGGAGATCAAGTGATCCCGGTTATCCGACTTGCGGAAATGCATCTTATCAGAGCTGAAGCCTTGTTTGAGGCAGACCCTTTTGTTATCAACTCACAGGCCCTGGATGACTTGAACGAGATCCGATCGCGCGCAGGTCTCCCCACAGTCGCGGCGTCCTTTTTCGAATCACCCTTTGCCTTTTACGAAGCCATCATCCTCGAACGGAACCGCGAGTTGCTCTACGAGGGCCAGCTGCTATGGGACATGAAGCGTCTCGATCGCCAGATCGGGTCCGCATTCGAACCGATAAATGCCAACAGCACGCGAACTGAGCTACCCATCCCTCAGAACGAGACCGATACCGGTACGAATCCCGGGTGATTGCGTTCAAGTCTTAGAAGTCTCAGCTAGTTTGAGGGTCATTTGCTGGGGGTGCCTACAAACTCGATATGGTCAATCGAGTAGTCTTTGGATGACCGCTTCCTGCAAAAAGAACATCGAGCGAACGAAACTTAAAATGCCGTTAAGCTTATAGAGAGCAGGGATCGGTCGGTTGCTGCAAGGCACAAGATGGATCAGCGCACAGTCCCTCCTATCCACGGCGTAACCTACTCCTTGAGTCAACGCATCCTCAAAATACAGAACCCAAGTCCCTAGGGGTCAGTGGGCAAACCAGTTGCGATCTCCGCAAGATCTACAAACTGCAAATAGCCTGAACCTGGGCTATTGTTTGTCCCCTGACATGGAGGCAAAAAAAGCCCAGCTTCTCAGCGGGGCTTTCAGTTTCTTTAGGGCTTAATGTGAAGAGCTACTCATCCGTCGCCGGTAACATCCCATTGTTGATCAGAAAGGCATCATAGATACTCTGGAAATCCTCCACCTCGGGAGCGCTCTGTACGGCTTG
>JBCCXG010000784.1:0-3132 GCA_039191945.1 Bacteroidota bacterium | reverse complement strand
TGTCCGTATTCGTTGGTTACTGTACCGTTGTTTGTGCCTTTTTCAATAACAGTTGTACCCAACATTATGTCTCCGTTTGTATCATAAACGGTACCTGTCACCCGCGCTTGGAAGAAATCTTCTTCTTCCGCAGCACCGGCCAGGGTCGTGTGCGTGATCAAAATGCCAACAACCAGGAGACTTACTCTCCAAAGTGCTGATGACAATACTGAAGTTACAAAGTGCTTCATGTGATTATTGGTTAGGGTTAAATAAAAATTCTAGAGATTAAAATGATCGGCTCAGGAAGACACCTAAGCATGACGGAGTTTACTGGATAGGCTCCATTCATTGATTTCGTAGGTTAAGGATTTACGTCAATGCGAAATCTTCTTTTTACCCCTTATTTCCATGAGGTCAAATGAAGATTTCACTAGGAATTTAGATAGGAATTATCAATTTTCTAACAATAAAAGCGTAGAAACTGGGGCATCAGACTTGAAATAACGTTACCGGAACTGAAAATTTTCGAGGCACTCGCCCGTTTTTGCCGGTTTCGAGGGAAAATGGGTCCTCTAAGCATTGAAATCGTTTGTAGACTTCGTGACTTCTTGCAGAAGCTTGCAATCATACGCCAAACTCGGCAGTGGCCACCTCGACTGTGTTCCTACCATCACTCGACGCTCCCCGTCAGGTTCACCAGGTCCACCATTCCGCTCTCACTCCAAAGAAATGGCCCACTCGGCGGGCACCTACCAGTTGCAAAAAGGGGGAGTACAGATCCTGCCTCGCCTGATCATTGTAGAGCCCAATGGAGTAGATGAACCTCAAGTGGGGACGCGACCAAATCGATCGCTGCTTTCGAAGTGCCAGTGTGGGAATAAGGCTTATCTTCCCCATCCGATACCAAGGTTGATCTCCATCCTGGCGCTGAGAGTAATGGACCTCCGTTTGCCAATGGAAGATATCGGTCAGGTAGTTCACCATCCGAAACCCCAAGGTCAGGTCCTGCTTGAAGTTGAAGACCTCTCGTCCAAAATAGGTTGCTTCCAGCCCTCGCGTCGGGGCTGCTCCCCTGCTCCGATTGTAAATGCCATAGCCATTAAGGGTGATCGTCCGAGACAAATTCAGAACGAAGTGGTCCACCACATGCCAGGAATACGCTTCGTCAAAACGGAAATTGTCCCGATTGACAGCTCCGAAAGTCTCCCAGGTTCGGGAAGAGCCCCCATCCCCTCCATTGGCAATACCCCGCCCGTGACGGATGGCCAATTGATGGAAGGAGCCTGGTTGGAAACTGTTGAGGTCCTGCTGGTATCGTGCGCCCAGGACAAAACCGTCATCCGCAGGAGCGGAAAGCACTAAGTTGCTCGTATCAGCCAGGGAGGTAGACGGATCGCCCAAGCGATGGTACTCCCCCAAAAATGACAAGAGTCGCCCTTCACCCAATCGAAGATCCTGCTCCAGTACATAAATGATGCGGTTGCGAATTTCTAGGCTGGGAGTCCCCGATTTGATGTTGATATAAAAGAAAGGAGGTACGGTAGCCGTTGTATCGGTCGAAGCGACAAACCCCATCATGGCCCTCGTGCCTTTATATTCGGCTCCGAAGCCCTGAGTCGAGTGATCATTGAATACCCAGTAATCTGCCATGTAGATGTCCGGGCCTCGATACAGCCTGGAACCTACCCATAGGTTGAGATCCTTCGTCAAGACATTTTTAGCCTCAACGTACATCTCAGGCAAGGCAATGGTCAAACCACTGGCATTACCAGTATTATCGTTGCCAAAGAGTGAACCATTGCGAGAGAATACCGAAGCCCGAAGTTGTACATTGATCTGAAGGGAGTCCGGATTGGGTTGCTCAGGACGCATTTTGAACGCAATACCAAATTCCAGATAGTCCTGTTCTTCCATCCTGCCCCCGATGGAGCCCATGTTATTCAAATTGAGCCGCCGACCATCAATCGCCGAGAAGCCGTTAGTCCAGCTGACCCCAATCCGACCATAGGAGCCAGCCGCTACCGAAAACCAATCGGCATTGGCGATGTCCTGGTACAAGATGTTTTGCTGGGCAAAGAGCGGGGTGAAGCCACCACAAAAAAAGAGCAGGAGTGGTAGGAGCTTTTTGGTCATCATTAACTCATGGGCTGCAATGAAGATAGGACGAAAACTGCATTTTTTGAAATCAGGGATGCCAAAGCATTTTCCAACCTCTCGACCGATCACCAGTTGCCGAACCTGGCCGTTTGTACCTCGTTCTGGCACCCCGGAAATGTGGGTAGTCACTCGATTAAGGGGATGCATTAATGGGGATTCTGGTTCCCGATATAGGACTTTCGTATGTCCATACGTCCGTGGTGACATGATGGGGGGCCACGGAATAAATCCGGGGGCAAGTGGTTCCTCGCCAGGCGCTGGAATGATGTGTATCTCTTTGTTATCAATGGTCTGTCGCGCCAATCTTCAGAAGGAGCGCACGCCACCCCAGCCGCACCCTTTGATAAAGGGAACCCTCCCGCGACACACTATCAAAACTCGAAAACTCTTCAACTCAGAACACCTCCATACGGAAGCCCAAACTCCCAAATTAAAACCTTGCAGCCATCAACAGGCTCAGGTCCTTGTAGCCGAGATTGTACTTCCGCGCGAGATGGAAGTTGGTCAAGCTGCCCTTGTACATATAGACGCCCCGCATGAACCATTTGTGTGAGAAGATCATCTCCTCGACCCCTCCTTCCTCAGCGATTTGTAAGAGGATCGGCGTGAAGATGTTGGAGATGGCCATAGAGGCTGTTTGTGCCACACGACTCGCAATGTTGGGCACGCAATAGTGCACTACGTCGTACTTGGTAAAGGTGGGGTGGTCATGATTCGTAATCTCCGAAGTCTCCACGCATCCACCTTGATCAATGCTGACGTCCACAATCACGCTTCCCGGCTTCATCCGCGAGACCATTTCCTCGCTCACTACCTGCAGATTGATCCCTTTTTCAGCTCGAATGGCACCGATGAGCACATCTGCCTCCAACAGTGCTTTGTCTAAAGTGGCATGATCGAGCGTGCCGGTGTGCACCTGGCGGCCCACCGCGTGCTTGAGGCGCCTCAGCTTGTAGATGTGATTGTCAAAAACCTGTATGTCGGCCCCCAGTC
>JBCCXG010000783.1:0-3143 GCA_039191945.1 Bacteroidota bacterium | reverse complement strand
GCACCCGCCATCTCACTACCTCACGCGGCCGGACTGAGCCTGCAGCCCCGCGGCCCGGCGCTGCGATCTTGCCTTGTCTCAGCCTTCGGCCATTTCCTGTGGGCACCATTGCAACCTTAGATGCGCCAAAGCTGTCACATAGGCATTTGGTCAAAAACTCAATTTTTATGAAGCGGCTCTTCTTACTCTATTTATCCATTGTCTGCCTATTCGTCCCGGTCGCCGAGACTTATGCCCAAGAGTCGGCAGGACCCATCGACAGCTTGCTCCGCACACAATTCTCATCAAAAGTACCGGGCGTGGCAGCTTTAGTTGTGCATAAGGGAGAAGTGGTGTACCGCAGTGCCATTGGAGAGGCCGATGTAGAGCTGCAGGTTGCGTTAGATCCAGCCCACATCTTTCGCATTGCCTCCATCACCAAACAATTCACCGCGGTAGCCATCTTGCAACTGGCCGAGGACGGTAAACTATCCTTGGAGGACGACGTCAGAAAGTACATCAAAGACTTTCAACCCGATGGACCCCCCATCACAATACAACACCTGCTGACACACACATCGGGTTTCGGCAATCAGAACTCGATCAAGGACTGGGACGCGCGTGTGCGTACGGCAGACCTCAACTCGGACTACATGATCGGGCTGATCAATGAACAAACGCCGGCCTTCGCTCCCGGCTCACAATACGCCTATTCCAATCTCGGCTACTGGCTCCTCGGCTATGTGATCGAAGAGGTAACGGGTCAGCCCTACGACGTGTATCTCGAAGAGCGCATTTTCGAACCCCTGGGCCTTACGCATACTTCCTATGACCACGCGGGACAGATCATCAAAAATCGCATCCCGGGGTACAGCAGACGCAACGATATGTACGTGCATCCGAGATATCTCGATACAAGACTGCCTTACTCCGGGGGAGGTCTACTGTCCACTGTGGACGATCTTTACCAATGGCACAAGGCCCTCTTCACCGACTCCGAAGTCCTTCCCACCACCTTGCTGCCCATGGCGCACCAGAGCTACGTGCTGCCCAATGAGACGGCAACAGGCTACGGCTATGGCTGGATGATTGGTGCTGTCCAAGGCCAGAAAGCCATTTATCATGATGGTATCATCGATGGGTTCATCTCCTTTGCCATCTACCTCCCAGAGAGCGACACTTTCGTGGCTTTGCTCACCAATTGTGACTGTACGAAAGACATTGATAAACTCGCCAATCGAATCGCAGCGGTCGCCATCAAGCAACCCTACACCGCAACACGGATCGCGGTTTCCTCAGAGCAACTACTCCAATACACGGGCATCTACCGAACTCAAAGTGGGAAGGAGAAGCATATTACCTACCAAGATGATGAGTTGGTGCTGCACGACAAGGGAGGTACGAAAGTCATGATGACCCCAGTGGGTGAGGACATTTTTGCCACGGAAGCGGGACTCAATCGTATGCAGTTCTCCAAAGGCACTGGTGATACTTTGTTTTATGAAATGACCACCTTGCAGGGCACAACTTCTGCTCAACGAGTGTCCAGGGAAACGATCCATCTTCAGACCATGGACATGAGTAAGGTGCAGCTGGAAAAGTACGCCGGAAAATATGCCTTAAAGGGTGCCTTTACGCTGGAGATCTTTACTGAGGGCAAAAACATATTTGGCAGAGTCGGAAATGATGCCAAACAGATCTCACCGTACGATACTGATTACTTCTTTGTGCACGAAATGGATGCAAGATTGATCTTCAGAACCGACCCGAAAGGCGATGTCGTGGGGCTCACTTACATTCAAAACATGGAAATCGAAGGCGACAAAACCGAATGATACCATTCCAAACATGAAGGCCTTATCATCGGGAACAGGCCCTGTTCTATGCTTTATAGGAATAAGACCACATAGACCGCCATCCCGAAAAAAGCGTAGCCGCCGATCTCGAATAGGGGAAAAGTCGACCACTGATGATAGACAACAAGGCAGATGGAGGCGAGTGTCAGCAGTATCCAGCCAAACCAAAAATTTCGTGTAAAGGTTGCGGGTATCTGATCGGTCTCAAAGCGCTTGACCTGGCCAAAGACGGGCGATAAATGAAGCGTCAGTTCATTGGCTTCAAATAGCTGATCGGTCAACTCCTCCACCAGCATCGTGTAACCATCTACCACCAAATAGGTAAAGACCTGGCGATTGGTATTTCGATTCCCAGACCAGAAGAAGGACTCGAATTTCTCATCCCGCTGCTCCGCTTCATGACGCTTTGCCGGCAGCACAGAGTCTAGAAGCATGAGGCACCAACTGAGGATCAATATGGCGTAAGTAATACGTCGCACCCTGTTTATCAGAATTTTACCCGTCAATCTACGCACCCATTCCTACATTCCAAACCACACTCACTCTCACTTCGTCAAGAGATCCTTCCCGCCGCTACGCTCCGGTACCGATAACAGATAAAAGTATTGGCTAATTCCCGGACCTGGCCGGTCGCAGCTGTTCCGGGATCTCCTAGATCCTGAGGAGAATCTTATTGGCAAGGGGACCCCCGGAACAAATCCGCGGATTACTCTGATATTTTTTGATCTGTCATCACCTTTTCCTGCACTTGGCACCCGAATGTTAATTCTCTGGATGACGGCGACATTCTTCAACTGTTCAACCACCGAAGGCACACCAACCCTTCAACATTGTCCACTCTTCAACCTTGCCAACTCTTCACGAAAGAACTTAAAAACTCAACAACCTATCAACTTATCCACCCGCCGAAGGCAAATCAACCTTCTCCGACGAAGCCTTGGCAAAGTCGGATCAATTCAACCAGCCCTTCTCGGCATACAAATCGATGTAGTACTGATCCAACTCTTTCGAGTCACCGTACTTTTCCCGAAGCTCTGCCAGCTTTTGCTTCATCACCGTCACCACCTCCGCGTACTTCGGATTGTCGTAGACGTTGCTCACTTCGAGCGGATCGTTGAGTCGATCGTACAGCTCCCACTCATCTACGTCGTAATAATAGTGCACCAGCTTGTACTCCTTGGTCACGGCAGCATAGTGACGCTTCACCATGTGAACGGCCGGATATTCGTAGTAGTGATAATAAACCGCATCACGCGTCCAGGCATCGTCTTGTCCTTTGAGGAGCGGCACAATACTCTCCCCTTGCAT
>JBCCXG010000782.1:0-3153 GCA_039191945.1 Bacteroidota bacterium | reverse complement strand
GAGAGCCTTAGCTTGAAGCCGTACTTCAAATGATACCAAAGCCGTGAGGCCAGTGAAGGCCAATATCACGGTGAGCAAAGAGAAGATAGTGAAGAGCTTGCTTCTCCGTTGCTCGCCTTCGTATTGTGCCCAGTAGTGCTGATCTAGAAACGCTGTTTGGTGGGTGTTGCTGTTGGTCATCGCTTCAACTTTTTCATCGATGTAGGTCAGCAGCTCAGTGGAAGCGCCATTTTCGAGCTTCACGAGCAGTTGTGTCGTGATGTTAGGGAAATTGAACAGGATTTGAGGCCCGACCCGGTGATGCAAAGAGCGCATATGGGCATCTGCTGTCACGCCGACGATCTTCGCTCGGTGATCCTTACCCAAGGGCAACTTCACCTCACGACCGAGAATGTCTTCATTGTTGGTGTAGCCAAGATCCTTCACCACTTGTTCATTGACCAGTACAGCCCTCCCTTCTCGGTCTGAGGTTAACAGTCCGAAGTCACGTCCTGCGAGCAGCTGTAAGCCCAGGGTGGAGACAAAACGCTCGTCTACTGCATTGTATTCCGTTTTCAAGCTTGCGAAGCTGCTGTCCTCCCTTTCAAAGAACAATCCGTCGGCCCAAAAGTCATCCCCGGGCGATTTCATCGAGGTGGTCACCGCGGTAATCTGACTATGTGAGAGCAGCTCATCAGATAAGGCCTGCATCCGTTCAGGACCTATCCGGTTGGTGAGCTCTATTTTCAGTAGCTGCGATTGGTCGAAACCCAGCTTGAGTTGCTGCGCATACTCGATCTGCTGATAGACGGCAATTGTCATGATAATCATGACCAGTGACACGACGAATTGGAAGGAGTTCAATACTTTACTGATGGGCAACTTGAGCCGACTAAAAGTGATTTTATTGCGCAAGGCTTCGTCAATTCTGAAGCTGGAGAGAAAGAGTGCCGCGTAACTACCACTGACGAGGGCGAGGACAGAGAGGATTCCTAAATAGATTCCGAGCAATTGTAGTGAAACTAGGGCTTCTGCAGCTACATGCTTTCCAGAGACTTCGTTGAATAGGGGCAGTGCACCGGCTGCGATAAGGAGCGCGAGCAACCCCGCACCGTAGCACAACAGGAAGGACTCTATGTAGAACTGGGCCCGAAGCATACCGCGGGTCGATCCCAGCACCTTGCGGACACCGACTTCCCGGATACGTCGTGTGGCCTGGGCACTGGTGATATTGAGATAGTTGATGCAGACTACGATGATAATAAAGAGTGCCAACCCCCCAAGCGATAGCACCGTGGTATAGCTACCATTACTTTCCAACTCGAAATCGAGGTCAGAATGAAGGTGTATATCGTTGATCGGCTGTAGGTAGATGTGCCCTGTCCCCTCAAAACTTTCCTTCAGCGGCTCTTTCAACACCCGGTCGTGGAATGCTGGGAGCTTTTCACTGAGTGGGCCCTGATCCTTCGCCTGCTTCAGTTTGATGTAGGTATAAAACGAATGATCCAACCAGCCAAAGGATACCGCATCGTCTCCCATATAGAGTAATGCCTTTGGGTGAAAATGGCTGTTGCTGGGAATATCCCGCATGACCCCCGTGATAGTAAATGTGCCACGGCCTGCGACGGCGATGTCCCGATTGAGCACGTCATCAGTCCCAAACAGATTGTCGGCAAAGGACTGTGTGACGAGCATCGACTTGGGCCTCGCGAATACCTCTGTCGGGTTGCCAGCAAGCAGGTCATAATTGAAGACTTTTAGAAAATCCTCATTGACAAAATGTGAATGTGGCTCGGAAAACTTCTGGTCATCCACCTCAAACGTGAATCGGTTAAAGATGGACACGATGGCGTGCGCTTGCACCTCTGGGAAGTCGCCGACCATGGCCGCGCCTAGTGGGCCAGGCGTGATGGCTGCATCCATCGCACTGGTCTCCATATCCACATGCTGCGCCACTCTGAAAACGAGTTCGTGTTCAGGTAGGAAGGTATCATAACTCAGCTCGTCGAGGACGTAAGCGATCATAAGTACCCCGGACGAAAGGCCGATGACAAGACAGAATAAGCTAAAAAGCGTGTATTGTCTGTACTTGGCGAGGCTACGTCTTGCGATGAGAAAATGGTTGAGGATGATGCCGATCTTCAGTGATCCGATACTGGTCTTGAAGTACCGGGGTTTTAAAAAGGACAAAACACGGAAGAAATAACGCAACCGCGCACGTGCTCTTCCCTTCGTCACAGCGTCATCCTCGAAGAGCTCAGCCAGGTCGCCGTGGATTTCTTCAAAGTATTTCGATGTGCAAAACCAGGCGAGGAACCTTTCCGCGACTTGTGGAGGATTGTTTTTGCGAGCTGCCATGACTACTGCTTTTGGATGGAGATGGTGGGCAATTTCCGCCACATGCGTTCTCTTGTATCTCGTGCTGTATACAAGGCCGCACGCCCAGTACTGGTGAGCGTAAACAGTCGCTTTCGTTTGCCGCCGCGAACTTTGGTGGGCTCCCCAAGTGATGAGGTGAGGTAGCCTTTCTCTTCGAGCCGGTGCATGGCGGTGTGTAAGGCACTGAGACTGACGGATCTGTTCAGCTGATCCTTAATTTCTTCCCGGATAGAGATGGCGTATGCATTCCCTTCAAGGATACCCACAGCAAGTAGGACGATCTCTTCAAATTCACCGAGATAAGTTCCTTTCATCTGGATTTATTATTGAATAATATTCGTAAATGTAGAAATAATAAATAGATATAATTCGATTTTGTGGAAAAAATATATGAACGGGTAAATGATAGTTGACTCCCTTTTCCTCCCACGATCAAATCCGCAAAAAACACACCTCATTGGTGTAGTATCTGCAATATGCCTGCAAATCAAGCCCGGTTAGGCGATGCATCAGGGCTTTATTCCTTATCTTTCTAGAGAACAAGACTGAAGACCTAGGCTTATTTATGGAAAATAGTGCTCACGTGAGAATGGTGGGATGCAGTGAGTCTTGGAGCACTTGGATCGCCCAAGTTCTGGCCGATTACCCTGGCAATCTGACATTTTCCGATTCAAAAGATCTCAAATCAGCCTTACAACTGGAAACCCCCTCTGGGCCCTCAGTTTTCTTTTTGGCTGCATCAGAGGTAATTGACGCCGATAGACGGCGCTTTTCTACATTTTTTGATGGATCTGG
>JBCCXG010000781.1:0-3165 GCA_039191945.1 Bacteroidota bacterium | reverse complement strand
TCGGCCTCATTCATGAAATAGGAGGCGATCGGCGTCCCGCTCCGACCCAATACCCCGCATCCGAGTGGATGATCATCCGGGATCAGTCCCTTGCCCTTAAAAGTCGTCAATACAGGGGCATGGAGCTGCTCCGCCAATGCGGTGATGCGGTCCATATCAAACCTGGCACCGTGCCCCACGATGATCGTCGGTTGCTTCGATTCTTTGATCGCATCAATCGCCTGATCCACTATATGGCTGGGCGGTAGGATATGGAAGTCGGCGACTCGCTTGTCAAGTGTCTTGGCCTCCAAGCCTTCTGCGGGATGAATCTGTACATCATCTGGGAAAGTCAAGTGAGATACATCGCGATTTACAAGGGCGTGTTTCACAGCAAGCGTCATAAGCTCTCCGTACTTGCTATCGGCCTGGACGCGATGGTTAAATCCTGCGACCGACTCAAACGCGGAGACAAGATCTACTTCCTGAAAAGCACCGGTACCTACAACTTGCGTCTGGACTTGACCAGATAGCGCCAGCATGGGCGCACGATCATTTTTGGCATCCCACATGCCGGTGTACATGTTCGTGGCTCCGGGTCCAGCGATACCAAAACACGCGGCGGGCTTGCCTGTTATTTTGCCATAAGCGCTAGCCGCAAAGGCACCCGCTCCCTCATGTCTGATACCGATGAATTTCAGCTTGCCTTTGGCTTCCATCTTGCGCATCGCGTCGGCTACACCGAGGTTAGAGTGCCCTACCATGCCAAAGACATGAGTAATGCCAGCATTGACCATGGTCTCCACCATCACGTCCGAAACTGTTCTGAGCTGGGGGATCTCTTCCTCCAATTGAATGTAAACGCCATCCTCTCGTATGTCGACTGGAAAGCTCTGCACACCATCATCGAATCCGGGCGCCTTCCCCGTGATGGGATCATAATCCCAGCCATGCCACGGACAGCGCAGTAAGCCATTTTCTATAGAGCCCTCTCCCAAAGGACCTCCCTGATGAGGGCACTTATTGTCCAGGCATCCAAACTGGCCCTCGTGGTGGGTAAGACAAAAACTCTTGTGACCGGCAGTAACGGTCATCACCCGTTCGTCCATCAGTTGATCAGGTGACTTCAGGACTTTCGTCCAAACCAGCTTTTTGTTGCTCATTACGTTTATCGGCTTAGGTTCATCGTTTACATTGGGAATGTAGTGAATCCTAATCAGCTTGAAAGCGTGGCTTATCGACTATTCACACCACTGCCCCATGCCCGACCGATTTTGGAAGGGTTCCGGTCGGCAGCAGCTCGATAGGGTGCTTTTGTTGGTTGGGGGCCGTTGGAGAATCGGAGGAAGAAGCAGCGTGATGCTCCAGTCTCTTGATGTTCAAGTAGGCGTTGAAGCGCTCACTATGGATAATGATGGATTTCCTATCGTAAGCAATCAGGTCAAGCTTGCGCAATCTCGAAAGTGTCGAACTTACGCTCTGACGACACGCAAAAATCACGTCGGCAATTTGCCTATGGCTCAGTGGTAAATTCAAATAACAATTATCGCCCATCGACACTCCATGCTGCCGGCCTTCATAGGCCAGAAAGCTAAGTAACCGCAGCTCGGCGTCCATCTTTGTCAAAATCTCGTCAGCACGCACGTCCAATCGTCGATACTGAGCAAAAGTCAACTGCACCAGATCCTCGAACTGCGCACTGTTGCTGGTCATTAGCCCTGGTAGCTGCGAAGCGCTGATTTCTATGGCCTTGCAGGGTGATAGAAGAGCGCTGATCTTAAAAGCAGTCATGTCCCCCACCAAATCCATCCGGAGGATAGCAGGGCCCCGAAGAACCGTCGCATAGGACCGCTCGTGGTCTGTTGACTGGTGGGAAATCAATAGACTGCCTGCTACGAGCAGCAATACCGGATATTGGGAATCAGGACCGATCATCTGGTTCTTCTTCAGAGTGACCTGACGGTAAGCCGTCCAATCTGAAGTCATTAAGCCATGGAGAGAATCCTCATGCGAGGCGGCGTCGGACATGCGTTGCGGTTCCATCATTCAAAGCGTTGTTGCTAAGTAGAAAATTTGATTGCACTCTTCTTGCCAGATATTAGGCCAAAAAAAGAAATGGCCCGTACGAGACTTGCCAGAAAGCACAATACAAACGATTGTAATCCATTGGTAGCAGGTTGCGATCCCTTCCTTATCCTGCACTAAGTCCTTGCAGACGCGGGCCTATGGCTCCAAAAATTTGGAGATTTGTCCATTTTTTTGGAGCTGCCGCAAACTTTTGGGTGACACCTAGAGGGTCCGGTCTCAAAAATTACCGGAGCTAGTAAAGGTGAAAGCTGCCTAATTTCCCAGACTTCCTGATGGTGAATAAAGCAAACCAAATAGTTTTGCCGTTCAATCGACAAATGCAAATGAAGGACTTTGTAGCAGAGCTCACCTGGCGGGGAATGATTCACGATAAAATGCCCGGTGTGGAAGAGGCGTTGAGTCAGGAAATGACAGGGGGCTACATTGGTTTTGACCCAACCGCTGACTCTCTTCATATCGGCAACCTCGTGCAGATCATGACCCTTGTGCATTTCCAACGGTGCGGTCACAAGCCCTATGCACTAGTTGGCGGCGCTACAGGTATGGTAGGAGACCCTTCGGGAAAGTCGCAGGAGCGAAATCTCCTTGATGAAGCTACGCTAGCGCACAATCTGTCCTGTGTTCGGAAGCAGCTGGAAAAGTTTCTGTCCTTCGAGGGGGCGAATGGTGCTGAAATTGTCAACAACTACGACTGGTTCAAGTCGTTTAACTTCCTCGATTTCATCCGGGACGTCGGTAAACACATCAGTGTCAACTACATGATGGCCAAAGACTCCGTCAAAACAAGACTGGAAACCGGGCTATCCTTCACAGAATTTAGCTACCAGCTGGTGCAAGGCTATGACTTCTATTGGCTCTGGCAAAACAAAAAAGTAAGGCTTCAGCTCGGCGGCTCCGATCAGTGGGGCAATATCGTGACCGGCACGGAATTGATTCGGAGAAAGGGACAGGGAACGGCCTTCGCCATCACTACACCCCTGATCACCAAAGCAGACGGTACAAAATTTGGTAAAACGGAAGGTGGCAATGTGTGGCTGGATGCAGAAAAGACCTCACCGTACAAATTTTATCAGTATTGGTTCAATGCCTCTGACGAAG
>JBCCXG010000780.1:0-3170 GCA_039191945.1 Bacteroidota bacterium | reverse complement strand
GCCCCCACCCTTTCTCTATCCCAACTTGTCTATGGATTCTGGCGAGCGGACGAGTGGGGGATGAATACAGATCAGATCCACGCTCACCTCGAATACTGCATGGAACTGGGCCTGTCTTCTTTTGACCATGCGGACATCTATGGTGGCTACACCTGCGAATCGCTGATGGGTCCGGTACTCAAGAGACATCCCCACCTGAGAGAGCGAATTGAGATCGTCACGAAGTGTGGAATTAAGCTCATCACACCCAATCGACCCACGCACACGGTCAAACATTACGACACCAGCTATGATCACATTACGTGGTCCGCAGAAAACTCCTTGAAGGAACTAGCAACAGACCGTATCGATCTACTCCTTATTCACCGCCCGGACCCCTTTATCAATCCTTCTGAAGTAGCTAAGGCATTTAGCGACCTAAAAGCTGCCGGCAAAGTCCTCCACTTCGGCGTCTCTAATTTCACGGTGCAGGAGTTCAAAACACTGGCCAGTTACCTAGACTTCCCGCTCGTGACCAATCAACTGGAAATATCGGTCAGCTGCCTGGATTCCTTTGACGATGGCAACATCTCATTCAGCCAGGAACGGCGGATCAAACCCATGGCATGGTCACCATTAGGTGGTGGCGAGATCTTCAAAGCTGAATCTGAGAAGGCAGTTCGTATCCGCGATAAGGTGACCGAAATCAGCCAACAGGTCGACGCTAGCAGCATCGATCAAGTCATGCTTAGGTGGCTGCTTGAGCACCCGGTAGGGATTCTACCTGTACTTGGGACGAGTAAAAGAGAGCGCATTGCTGCTGCGGCACAGTCCTGTGACATGGCACTGACCCGGGAACAATGGTTCGAAATCTATATCGCTTCCAGAGGGCAAGAAGTGCCCTAGCGGTTTTCAAAGGGGGCCTTTAATGTTAAATAAATTTTCAGGTAACAATGCGGTAAAATATATTTACCCTTTGCCTGACTAAAGGTCCATTTTTGTATTTACCGGTTCCGGATTTACCGTGAAGAGAATTCATACCAATCGACGACGACTACTTACGATACTCGAAATCGCCATTTTCTTGGGATTTCTTCTTGTACTGGTCCTCAACTATTTTTTCGGCTTTTTAGAAGCTTAGGATCGTCCGAGATTAAACCTTTCATTTTCATGCTTGTCTCAGTAGTGCATGGTGAGTCTTGGTGGCGCTTTGCCACCGGAAATAAGTGCGTTTTCATAGGTTAGGTTGGTTGCGGCCCCTTGATTGACTAGGGGTCGCTTTTTTTGTGCTCAACTTTTATCCGATACTGCCTCAGCCTGGCAGCGGTATTCAATAGATTTGTGAGATGGCCCAGACAAACGATGCTGAATATTTGAGGGAGTTGAACCCACCCCAGTACGAGGGAGTGGTGAATACGGAAGGTCCATGCATGATCATCGCCGGCGCAGGCTCCGGTAAAACCCGTGTGCTGACCTATCGCATTGCACACTTGATCAAGGCCCATGATGTAGATCCATTTTCGATCATGGCTTTGACCTTTACCAACAAGGCGGCCAAAGAAATGCAGCATCGCATCGGCTCAGTGGTAGGACACGATGCTCGCAACCTATGGATGGGAACCTTTCACTCGGTTTTTGCTCGACTCCTTAGGGCAGAGGCTTCTCGTCTCGGCTATCCATCCAACTTCACCATCTACGACACAGATGACTCCAAGACGCTGATCCGACAAATCGTCAAAGAGTTGAAGCTGGATGATAAACTCTACAAACAAAACGTGGTTTACAATCGGATATCCGGTGCGAAGAACCGTCTGGTGTCCTGGTCGGAATACCTCAACAATCCCATTTACGCAGAAGACGATGCGGCAAACATGCGTCCCGAGATGGGGCGCATATACAAGGCGTATGCCACTCGTTGCTTCAAAGCCGGGGCCATGGATTTCGACGACCTGCTCTTCAATACCAACATCCTTTTCCAGGAACACCTCGATGTGTTGAACAAATACCAGCAGCGCTTTCAGTACTTCCTCATCGACGAGTTTCAGGACACCAACATCTCCCAGTACATGATCGCCCGTAAGCTGGCCGCCGTACGACAAAACATTTGCGTCGTGGGGGATGACGCGCAGTCGATCTATGCTTTCCGAGGCGCGGATATTCAAAACATCCTCAACTTCGAGCGCGACTATCCCGAGCTTAGGATCATCAAGCTAGAGCAAAACTATCGGTCGACCCAAACCATCGTCAACGCGGCCAACTCCGTGATCGATAAGAACCGGGCGCAGCTGAAGAAAAACGTCTGGACCTCCAACGAGGAAGGTGAGCTCATCGAACTAATCAAGGCTACTTCAGATAACGAAGAAGGCAAACTCGTCGCAAGTGCGATCTTCGAAACCAAGATGCACGGGCAGGTGCCCAACAATGACTTCGTGATCATGTATCGCACCAATAGCCAATCCCGGGCTATCGAAGAAGCGTTGAGGCGGATGAATCTCAAATACCGGGTCGTCGGAGGTGTTTCTTTCTACCAACGGAAGGAGATCAAGGACCTACTTGCGTATCTCCGATTCATGGTCAACGCCAATGACGAGCAAGCCATGCGCCGCATCATCAATACACCCAAGCGCGGGATTGGCCCCGGCACGATCGAAAAGATGATCGTTGCGGCCAATGACCATGACTTGCCACTCTGGGAGGTCATGGAAAACGCCAAGCAATTCATCGGTGGGCGAGGTGGTCAGCAAGTTGAAGACTTCACGGCCATGATCAAGAGCTTCCGACTTACGGCGGAGAAAAAAGACGCCTATGATACCGCTGCTCTTGTCGCCAAAAACTCTGGCATCCTCCGCGAATTGTATGAAGACAAGACCGTAGAGGGACTCAGTCGCTACGAAAACGTGCAGGAACTGCTCAACGCCATCAAAGAATTTACCGACGATCAGGAGCGGGAAGACAAATCGATCGCGGCTTTTCTGCAAGACGTCGCGATACTTACAGACGAGGATAGAAACAAGACCGACAACGACGCTATCACGCTGATGACCATCCATATGGCCAAGGGGCTAGAGTTCAAATACACATTTATCGTCGGCCTGGAGGAAGAACTATTCCCTTCGCAAATGATGCTCCAAAGTCGCGCGGATCTCGAGGAAGAGCGCCGCCTGTTTTATGTCGCCATCACGCGAGCTAAG
>JBCCXG010000779.1:0-3172 GCA_039191945.1 Bacteroidota bacterium | reverse complement strand
GAGATGATGTCCGCCGTGAGCAGCTTATAGTAGCAACTGTACACATCAGGTTTGAAGCCGAGGTCCTCCACATTTTGCTGCCACGAATTCTCATTTTCGATCAGCAGCGACAAGGTGACTTCGGGGTATTCCTGGCGGAAATACTGCAAGATCCGCGGATCAAAAGACTGTATCGTCACACGACTCCAGTCCACCTTACTGTCAATTTCTTTGAAGACCAGGTCTGAGAACTCCTTCGGCTCGGGATGATACAGGTTGTCGTATTCGGGATTGCTTTTCAACTCAATGTTGTAGTTGACCGTGCGGAGACCCTGCCCACTGAGGTACTCTTCGACGCGGCTAAAGACCTGTCCTAGCAGTGGCTTGATGGCTTTGACCTTGCCCTGTGATGGGAATCGACCGTGCATCAGGCTCCCGCAGTCATACTGTTGCACTTCCTCATAGGTCATATGGTAGATGTTGAGGCTCTTCGCGGTATCCTCTGAGATCATGCTGCGGTTGGGATCCAGGCAGATCTCGTGAGACATGTAGGGCTCGTGACTGACGATCACCTGGCGATCGCTGGTGATGCACAAGTCTAATTCTAAGGTGGTGACACCCAGGTCCACGGCACGTAGGAAACCCCTAATGGAGTTTTCCGGCAAAATGCCTCGGGCCCCCCGATGACCTTGTATGTCCAGATCGCTCACGATTCTTTCCCCCTTCTCTTGCGTCCCACATTGTGTCAACAACAGGACGCAAAATACCAGCTGCAGTGCGTATCTCATTTCAGCTCAGAAACTTAATTCGCGCAAAGATATAATCTAAAGCCTCCTCGTTGATCACCATGCGATAAAAATCAGTGTCACCCAATGGTTCAGGGTCGTAGCCGGTGTTTTTGAGGTACTTTTTGGAGATGTTCTTGTCAAACCAGTGGACAAGTCTGATGTTGTTCCCTTCGATCTCGAGGCAGGTCATGCCACGTTTCCCAATGACGGTCCCAGAGTTGAAGAGACACGGTATGTGAAAGACGGTATTGTACACATAGCTTTTGTAGTTGTGACCCTCATTTTCCCGATGGTGTTTGAGCAGCTCCTTTTTATATGCCTTGATGCTCTTCGGAATGGTAAGCAGATTCTTACCCTCTGCGTACTCCCGGCACAGCTGTTCGATCTTGTGCTTGAGGCGTTCGATCTTATGCATGGACTCGAACAAGGGACGGTGCGTGTGTCCGATGACCGAGACCAAATTTCGATGGGCAGAGTAGTTGTAGAGTTTTCGCTCCAGCTTGTATTGTTTGAGGCTGGAGTGGGAAACCGAGTAGTTCCTGATACCTAATGGATTCGCAAAGTACTTCAGCGTAAACCCCACCAACTGATTGTGTCGCTGGTACTTCTTGGAGGCCTGATGACCGTGATAGAGGAAGAGGCTGTCATCCCCCACATGCATCTTGTAGGCTTCGCTGACCTCGTAGTCATAAGGCAAAGTCTCCATCGCGGAGAGCTCCAGGTCGTGGTTGCCAATGGTCTTGATCAGCGCGTCACGTTCGGCAAAGGAGTCGAATATCTTGAAGACGTCACCCCAATGTCGCAAGATCTTATCCATCGAAAACCGCTGAAGTTCCTCTACATCCCCATTGAGAAAGAGGGAGTACTTCTTCGGTTGATAGTAGTCCTTGAGTGCTTTGATGAAGAGTGTGGCGTTGGTCTTGAAATCGTCCGTGGAGCTGCCATCCCCCATGTGTAAGTCGCTAAAGATGACCCACTTGCTTTTGTCGGTGATTTTCACGCCCGGGCAGCGGTCATAGAGCTCGTCCAGGTTTTTGTAAACGACCTTGTTGGTGATCTTCATGCTCGTGGTCAAAAATCTATCCAATTTCCGGTTTTCGAAAGCGCTTAACAATTTTATAAAGCACTCGAATTAAGAATTGAAAATGGATAATTGATAATTTCGCCCGGTGCGCGAAGTTCTGAGTTTGGAATTTGGAGTTGCGTCCCCGCTGTAGACTTCCGAAGTTTTTTATCCGTGAAAGAAACTTCGGAAGTCTCGCCCCTGGCTTTCTCGCTACTAAGTGAACGCGCGAATCTGCGGGGTCTTCAAAAGTTTTGGCGAGAAATCCTAACCGCCAATCAACCCTCGCTATCCAAATCGATCCTTGACTGGGCCAGCTTTTGTTTGTCCTTAGCCGATACTTCCGGAAACTTTAGGTTCATCGATTCCACATTAGCGACGATAATATCGGCAACCAAGGATCTCATGAACCACTTGTAGTCCGCAGGGATCACGTACCAAGGCGCCCACGGGGTAGAGGTAGCATTGAGCATGTCTTCGTAAGCCTGCTGGTAGTCGTCCCAGTGCTTCCGCTCTTCGACATCCGCAGGGTTAAACTTCCAATGCTTCTCCGGATTGTTGAGGCGCTCCATGAAACGCTCTTTTTGCTCTTCCTTGGATACGTTGAGGAAGAACTTGATCACTTTGACGCCATTTCGGTCGAGGTAGTGCTCAAAGGCATTGATGTCCTCGTAGCGCTCCTCCCAAATGGACGTGGTCTTCCCTTCCCTGGAGGGCAGTTTCTGAGGCTTCAGGTACTCAGGGTGTACTTTGACGACCAGCACCTCTTCATAGTACGACCGATTAAAAATCGTGATGCGCCCCTTGGCGGGAACCTCCTTATAGCATCGCCACAGGAAGTCGTGTGCCAGCTCCTCACTCGTAGGCTTCTTAAAGCTGACCACCCCGCAGCCCTGCGGATTGACGCCAGACATCACATGCTTGATGGTACTGTCTTTTCCCGCGGCGTCCATCGCCTGCAATACGATAAGCACACTACGCTCCGCTGCTGCATAGAGCAGATTTTGTGCCTCTGCCAAGGTTTTGATGTCCTCTTTAATGAGGTCCTTGGCGTGCTTCTTGTCCCGGATGCCATTCGTATCGTTGGTGGGGAAGTCACCTATTTTAACGGACTCGTTGTGGGGGACGACGTAAGGCGAGTGGTCAAATCGATGTTTCAAGTTGCAGTGGGTTTTTCGACAAGATAATTAGCAATTGAGAATTGAAAATGGATAATTGAGAATTCCCCGCCGTGGTGCAGCGTGGATCCCGAAGGCTTTCGGGAGGAGCGTGGTACCCCCAGCCCCTAAAGGGGTGAAGCACGTGCTGCGAAATCAGTTTCTGGCGGCGTTCAGTTTCAGGT
>JBCCXG010000778.1:0-3177 GCA_039191945.1 Bacteroidota bacterium | reverse complement strand
GCCCAGGTCGATCCCATCCAGGCCTTCTCGATCGTACAATCCACAAACACCTATTTTCTGCTGGTCATCCTTCTTGATGAGCGTGTAGCTGGAGTAACCAAGTCGCTGCAGCTGTGGTGTCATTCGCTCTACGATGTAATCTTTGGCCTGTTCTACAGATGCAATGTTTCGATTACCGATGTATTTGATCCACTTGGGCTCATTGAATAGTTCAAAGATGAATGCCGCATCATCGATATCCGTTGGCTTCATCAGTAGCCTTTCGGTGCTAAAGGACTTAAATCGCATGGGTGGACTAGACGTAGTTGTACGAGGCAAATTGGGAAGAATCTTCTTAACTGCTATGTGTTGCCGCTCCATTGTGGTTGGAGAAGCTCTGTTCCACCAGCGCTCGGAGTTCCTCCGACGGGTCTGCAACGATGAATTGTCCGATGATGTCCAGGTAATCGGCCGCTGAGAGCACTTCCATGCCTTGCGAACGCAGTGCTACGAAATCCTCCTCGGTGGGAATGGAATAGTACGAACCCGCGCTGGGGTTTTGCGGTCGCGATGGGGGTCTCCGGCCCGATTCCATCTCTTTCAAGGCTTTGGCGATAAGTTGCACGCCCCGAGGGTAGAGTTGCACAATGTGCCAAAACAACGACCGGTTGTGGACGACGTCTAGGGTGGCTATCTCAATGACATCTCCCGTGTCTATCCCACGATTGGGAATGGTGTGGAGCGTGCACCCAATCTTGGGTCTTCCGTCTTTGAGGGCATGGAGGGTGCCCAGTATCCCTCTATAATCTGGCAAAATCCCTGAGTGTAAGTTCAAGACGCCGTGCTTGGGTATGTCAAGTACTTCGTTTCTGAAGATCTGGCCGAAACGAATAGAAATGAACAGATCGGGATCAAAAGGGCGCACTTCAGTTATGAAGGCCGCTGAGTTGACATCCTCACACTTTATAAACGGGCAGGCCACAAAACGATCTCCGAAGAACTCAAAGCAGTCCCGAGGCCCTTGATGCAGACCGGCTGAGGCCAGGTGATCGAAGACGAAAGACTTTTCGTAGAACTCCAATCGGACCAAATCCGTTGGTTTCCTGCTTTGGTGGCCCACCGTTTCGGAAAAGTAGATCCCTACCGAATGACCCTGAAGGGCTGGTTGGAGCAGGTGAAAAGCGATGTTGGCTTCGAGGTCCTTATTGAGAAATAGGAGGATGTTCATGTACGATGATCATGGGGAGTTTACTAAGCATTATGACTTAGCGCAGAGGAAACGTCAAGGAGACGTTCTCTCTCGGCATCTTCACGCTTTGCGCCGACTCTAACCTAAGGTACTGACTCGTAAATGAAATCACACCTTTTGGGCCTATAGGGACGATTTGTGCTACACCTCCAGGGCTCCAGATGTGGCCAATGCTTCTAAGAACAAGCACCCTCTCCTGCAATCCGATTCGCTAGCAGTGAAATCGCTCCTTGTACGCGGTAGTGAGGTGTTCCCGATGATCGGGGTGCGCAATGCTGGTCAGTAGCTTCGCCCTTTGCACCAGGTCTTTACCGAAGAGGTTCACCGCGCCATATTCTGTGACTACCCAATGTACATGGGCACGCGTGGTCGTCACACTGGCTCCTTGCTGCAGGAAAGGGGAAATCTTGCTCTGACCTTTACGGGTCGTGGACGACAAAGCGATGATCGGCTTTCCTCCTTTGGACAACGCAGCACCCCGGATAAAGTCCATTTGGCCACCGACGCCGGAGTACTGGTAAGTACCAATACTATCTGCGCAAACTTGTCCCGTGAGATCCAGCTCGATCGCACTATTGATGGCGACTACTTTGGGGTTTTGACGGATGTTGACGGTGTCGTTGGTGAAACTGGCTTCCTTAAACATGACAAGTGGGTTGTCGTCGACGAAGTCATAGAGTTTCTGCGAGCCCACGGCGAAGCAGCTCACCAATTTACCGGGTAGTACTTTTTTCTTGCTGCCGTTGATCACACCTTTTTCGACCAGCGGCAACATGCCATCTGAAAACATCTCCGTGTGGATGCCCAGATTCTTGTGTCCGCCCAACTCGGCCAACACGGCATCTGGGACGCCACCAATGCCCATTTGCAGTGTGGAGCCATCTTCGATCAGGCCAGCGATATGTTTGCCGATCAGGCGCTCTTCGTCGGACAGCGGCTTCGGTTGTACGGAAAACATCGGCGTATCGGTCTCAATGGCATAGTCGATGTCATCGATGTGGATGAAACCGTCCCCGTGCACACGAGGAACGTTTTTGTTGATTTCCACAATCTTGATCTTGGCGGCATTGATCGCTGCTAGCGATACATCGACGGACACGCCCAAAGAGCAGTAGCCATGCTGGTCCGGAGGGGATACTTTGAGCAAGGCAACATCCGCCTTTAGTTCCCCTTTGCTCAGCACGTGGTAGATCTCGCTCAGAAATACCGGGATGTAGTTGGCGTTACCACTCGCGTTGATAAGCTTTCGGATATTTGATCCGACGAAACAGGAGTAGGTGTGGAATTTCCCGGTGCTATCCTCGGTGTATTCTGCCTTGCCCTCGGTATGGATATGAATCAGGTTGATTCTCTCGGCTGGACAGTTCTTCATGAACTGGTCGACGATGGTTTCGGGCGTCATCGCCGCACTATGGACAAAAACATTATCTCCAGATTTAACGGAAGCCAAGATTTTCTCTACAGGAACGATTTCCATGATGGACCTTTTTGCAGCAAAGGTAGGTGCCCCGATCAAGATTTATCCCCCTCGAATTCTGATGAAAATCAGCAACGAAATTGATATGTACGGCTTGGACTAAGGAACACTCACCTTTACCTTCGTTTGGCTTTTCAAAGCCCTGCCTATGAAGAAAAAGAACAGCTTAGCAATAGTCTTGACGGCTTTATTTGTCACCCTCGGCTGCCTATTCGCTGATCGTGCGGGCTACACACAATCTGAGGTGAGGGTTGTGGGGCTATTGGTGTTTGCAGCTTGTTTTTGGATCCTGGAGCCGATTCCTATTTTTGCTACGAGCATCCTCATTATCCTCTTCGAGGCCCTATTGATTTCTACGCAATCTCTCCGCTTTGTCCGCGTGACCGACGACTCGAAACTCCTTTCCTATCAGGAGATTTTCGCCACTTTCGCTTCCCCTATTATCATTCTCTTTTTTGGTGGTTTCTTTCTG
>JBCCXG010000777.1:0-3179 GCA_039191945.1 Bacteroidota bacterium | reverse complement strand
TTGACGAACGATGGATCCGTACAAGGCTCCATGAATCTGACACTCTCGAACGCGGTATTTACCAACGCTGGAGCTACACTTGATCCCGGGACGCACTTCACCATCAGCAACTTACCTGCAGGCTTCACACCTTCCATTTCCGTCTCTGCGGATGGCAAGTCCGGTATGCTTTCCTTGAATGGTAGTGCTTCAACACATGAAACCAGCGATAACGTAGATAACTTGGTCTTCGATTTTGACGATGCGGCTTTTGTGGACGACGTAGCCTCGAACATATCGGCGGCTGTGACCGGAAATAGCCACTTAGGGATAGCTTTCAACCTATCTCCGATTTTGCCAGAGGTTAACTACACGCTAACCGAAAGTGCGTCGGTCATCGATATTGATGCTACCAATGGCCTCTCTGATCAAGCCGATGAAGGCGTCACCTACGGCCTTGCTGGTGGAGACGATGAGTCGACTATGACCATTGATGCGTCGTCTGGCATCATCACATTTATCAACCCCCCCAATTACGAGTCTCCACAAGACGCTGACACCGACAACACCTATGAGGTCAATGTTGAAGTGAGAAACGGTATCACGAGTACCGTCCAGGCGGTCACCATTGACATTCGGGATGCCAAGGAAGATGTGGCTTATTCATTACCCGTCGAACTTCAGGCCTTCATACCTGACTTGGACGACGTAACGTTTGACTATGGATCCAACAGTGAGTTTGGACTAGACTTCGATTTCAGCAGTACGGGCGACAAGCTGTTTATCCTTGAGACCTTGGGTCGTATGACCCAGTACTCCTTGAGCAGTGTCTACGATCTTTCCAGTGTTTCTTTCGACAACGTGGAGGTGGATTTGGGCGATGAAGATATTGCCCCTGAGGGCGCGGTCTTCGATCCAACCGGTACAAGGTTGTTCGTCTTAGGATCGGTGGATCGTGAAGTCAATCAGTATCAACTTAATAGTGCTTTCGACTTATCGGGAGGAGTGAACAAAGAGGGGCCTCCTCTCTTCATAGGTCAGATTGAAGACGAGCCAGAGGATATCGTGTTTAGCCGTGACGGCAAAAAAATGCTCATCCTTGGCACTAGCTCAAACAGTATTCACAGTTGGGACTTGACTGTACCCTTCGACATCACTCAGCAAGTAGAAGTAAGCGGCAGTCCGTTTGCACTGTCTTCCGATATTCCAAATCCATGCGGTTTCATCTTTGATGCATCCGGCACCAAAATGCTATTGATTGACGATTTGCAGAGAGTTGTCTATCAATACAGCCTCCAACAACCCTATGACCTTTCTGGCACGGTGCAATACGACGGAATGGTGTACAATGCCTCCGCTGAGGACGGTGCAACCACTGCTCTTGCATTGGACGAAAGTCAGGCTCGGCTCTTTATCATGGGAGCTAACCAGGACCGCCTTCACCAGTATACTATGCGAGATAGCGTTGGTATCAACGAATCGCTGCTTGATGACGGGTCAGTACTGGGAACAATCATCATTACTAGCACTGGAAGCTCTTTCGTCAATGCAGGGGGTTTTCTCGATCAGGGGGTTCACTTCAGTGTGGAGCCACTACCTGCAGGTCTCACATCGAGCATTAGCGTGTCAAATGACGGAAGAAGCGGGTCATTCTTTTTCTCAGGCAATGCAACAAGTAGTGCAGACGACGAGGATATCAGTAATTTCATATTCACCTTTGCCGATGCTGCCTTTGTCAATGAATCCGCAAACAACATCACCGATGCAGTAGGCGCCAAAAGTTATCTAGGCCTCGACTTTATTGATGGTGTGATCTTCCAATCTGCAGATAGCCTGGGTGTCGACGAAGGTACTTCTCTGGCCTTGGATGTCAATGCCTCCAAAGGCCAGACTGGGGTAGCAGATGTGGATATCAGCTACAGTATCTCCTCAGGAGTAGACGCCGACAAGTTCACTATTGATACGGCATCGGGTATACTGAGCTTTGTGCAAGTACCGGACTTTGAGGCACCTCTCGATGCTGATACCGATAACAGCTACCAGCTTACAATCACCGCCACCGACGGAGGGACTAGCAGAGAACAGGCTGTGACCATTACCATCCTATCAATCAATGACAATGCTCCGACCATCACGAGCGCTGAGGCCATCACCATTCCTGAAAATTCCTCGGTAATACTCAAAGTTTCGTCACAAGACGCGGATGGCGATATGGAAATCAACTATGCCCTGATCGGGGGTGCGGATGTATCCCTGTTTAGTATTGACGCAAATAAAGGGGAGCTTACTTTTCTCCAGGCGCCGGACTTTGAGGATCCAGGTGACCTTGACGCCAATAACGACTATGTGGTTCAGGTGAGTGCCTCAGATGGAGTAAATGGGACCAATCAAACCATTACGATCACTATCTCCGATGAAAATGATAATAGTCCGGCCATTACGAGCCTCAGCGCCATTAATGTCCAGGAAAACTCCTCGGCTGCACTTACCATCACCGCAACTGATTTGGACCAAAGTTCATTGGTCACCTTCAGTCTGGCAGGTGGAGCAGATCAGGCCTTGTTTACGCTGGAGACAACGACTGGAGTCCTGATGCTCAACGTATTTCCGGACTTCGAGAATCCGGTAGATGTCAATGTGGATAATACCTATCTGGTGGAGGTTTCCGCCACCGATGGTCAGAATACAGTGACACAGACCATGTCCTTTAGCATCGAGAATGTCAATGAACCCCCAATAGCAGAGGATCAACTGCTCACTATCGAAGAGAACAGCGTCCGCCCGACCGTTGTGGGTGTTCTCGAAGCCACTGACCCGGAGCAAGAAAGACTATCTTTTAAAATAGTCGAGGGCAATGAATTAGCGGCTTTTGACGTAGAGGTGGATGGCACCGTGAGAATCTTCAACGGAGACGCGCTCGATTTTGAGACAAGTCCCTCCTTTACGATGCGAGTAGAAGTGGAAGACCGGTCTAGAGCAGCTACAGACTTCCAGTTGACGATCGAACTCACGGACGTAGAGGAAATCCCTCTAAGTGTGCTCATTGATGACCAGGAGGTAAAGACCTACCCCAATCCTGTCCGATCATATTTTAGACTACAATCTCACCTTTCACTGGATACTTATCAAGGCGAGGATACTCCCTCAGAAGCTTGCCTGAGAAACTATACAGATTGATGCCCTCCACCGCAAAGTGAGAT
>JBCCXG010000776.1:0-3186 GCA_039191945.1 Bacteroidota bacterium | reverse complement strand
TGAAATCCAAGGGATACAGCTGGGACATGGGTGAAAACGGTGGCGAGCGGGGGGTCTACTTCCTCACGATCATCGCAATCCTCGTCTTGGTCATCGCATGGGTGAACTTCATCAATCTCTCAACGGCTCGCGCCGTGAAGCGAGCCCACGAAGTAGGAATACGAAAGGTCATAGGCGCCGGGCGACGTCAACTGATCCTACAGTTCCTGCTAGAAGCCTCGGCACTCAATTTGCTCGCCATTCTTATCGCCGTGGCACTTGTGGTGGGATTAACGCCCATCCTGGACAAGGTACTAGGCATCACCCTGGAGCAGTCGTTGCTATTGACTCCGACACTGCTCAAGGGGTTGGGCGGACTATGGTTGGTGGGATCTCTTGTATCGGGGCTTTATCCGGCACTCCTGCTTTCGGCCTTTCATCCCTTGCGCGTCCTCAAGGGCAACTTCTACCAGCGCAGAACCAAACTGGGCTTCCGTCAGGTGCTGGTCACATTACAGTTCTCCATCTCGATGATACTAATCCTGGGCACGATCGTCGTCGTTCGTCAACTGCAGTTTATGCAAGGGCAAGACCTGGGGCTCAACCTGGAGCAGACCCTGGTGATCAAGGGTCCCACTGCCTCACAAGACCGGGAAGATCTCAGACAAAGAAAAAATGTCTTTCGCGACCAGCTGGAGCAATTGAGTGCTGTACGAGGCCTTACATTGTCTAGTGTCGTGCCCGGCGTTGAAAACTTCGGGATCTCGGATTTCACCACCCAGCAAGTACCGGATGTATCCCACCAGTCTTACATTGTCCATATCGACGAGCACTACTTCGAAAACTTTGGTATACCTCTGCTGCACGGAAGGGATTTTCGCCAGCGTTTCCAGTCCGATTCCAATGCCGTGGTACTCAATCGTACAGCCGCCAAGCTTTTTGGCTTCGACGGTGAAGAGGCCATCGGTCAGCGGCTCAACCCCAATTCTCGCTGGGAGCATCGGGTGGTAGGCATCGTCGAGGACTACCACCATTCGTCCTTCAAGGAGTCCCTCGATCCGATACTCTTCATCTACAGTCCGGGCAGCAACGATTATTTTTCGCTAAAGCTCGGTACCCAGGAACTCTACCAGACCATTGCGGACATTGAATCAATCTGGGAAGGTGTCTATCCAGACAACCCCTTCGACTTCTTCTTCCTCGATGAGTTTTTCGATCGGCAGTACAAATCGGATCGACAGTTTAACAAGGTCTTCACGGGCTTCGCCCTATTGGCCATTGTCGTCGCGTGCATGGGACTTTTTGGACTGGTTTCGTTTACAGTCGAACAGTCGCGGAAAGAAATTGGCATTCGGAAAGTCCTCGGTGCCCCGCTCCTGCGATTGATCGTCTTGTTCCTGCGCGACTACGCCTGGATGATTGGCGTGTCCATGGTGATCGCGTTTCCCCTTGGGTACTACTTTATGACCCGATGGCTGCATGACTTTGCCTACCCCATCCAACTGCATCCGATTTACTTCGTCGTAAGTGCACTGGCGATCATCCTCATTGCGGTAGCTACGGTAGGCTTCAAGAGCTTCCAGGCGGCTAACTCTAATCCTGTGGAGTCCCTGAGGGAGGAGTAGCCGATTGGCGTCGTAGCTTATTCATAACCTGAATAGATCAATACATGAACACTCAGTTAACAAAAGTCTTGTTGATTATCGCTTTGGTCAATTGCCTATCCTCAAAGGCTCAGCAGGGATTGTCAAAAAAAGAACCCATCGACGTGGGAAATCAATACACCTTCTATTCGCAAGTACTCAATGAACAAAGAGAAATCTGGATTCGAGTACCTTCCGGGTATATCGTAGATGATATCACGAAATACCCTGTTATATATCTGCTCGATGGCAACAACAACTTCATCTTTACCGCTGGATTGTTACGTCAGTTGGAAATAAGGTCAGTACCTAAATCCATCTTGGTGGGCATTGTCAACACCGACAGAACCAGAGATTTGACGCCTGCGACTACCGAGGACGAGCCCGGATCAGGTGGAGCAGATCAGTTTTTGGAAATGCTCAGAACGGAAATGTTCCCACTTGTCGAGTCCAATTTTAGGACCAATGGACATCGAACAATAATTGGTCACTCCGACGGAGGACTCTTAGCCATCTACTCGCTCGCTAAGTATCCGGAACTATTTGACGCCTACTTGGCGATCAGTCCCAGTCTATGGTGGGATGATCAGAAAGTTGTGGACCTTTTTGAAGAACGTTTAAAGGAAAATGCAAAGGTGAAAGCCCTATTGTATATGACGATGGCAAGTGAGCGGGGGAAAATGCTCGGAGGAATGATGAAGCTTGTGGGAGCTTTGGAATCTCAAGCTCCGGAGAATCTACGATGGGACTACAAGGTTTACCCGAACGAACATCATGGCTCAATACCTGTCGTTAGTGCGGTAGAAGGTTTTCACTTTTTCTACAAGGACTGGCATATTCCTTCTCCCGAATTCGAGGCTTATGGTCTGACAACCATTCGAGAAAGAAAGAAACGAATTCAAAAAGAATTTGGAACGGCTTGGGAGCCCGAGGACATCATTTACGATGACTTACTGTGGGATTTAGTGGAAAGTGGCCGATATGAAGAAACGATCCTCTTGAGTGAACGGCTCATATCTGCGGGCAAAGAAGTTGTTGATTTTCATGAGACGGCTGCGCTTGCCTATATGGCTCTGGACAGTTTAGAGAGCGCCAAACATCACTGGGGCGAGGTATACAGGCTCAACCCAGGCTACGAAGATGGAATAGAGATGACAGACTCCTTGAATATCGACAAAGCGAAATTGCTTACAACCTATCTACCTAAAGGCAAAGCACTTGAAGTGCTCTCCGGATTTTACTCAGATGGGGAAAGTACCTGCACCATTGAACTAAAGGACGGCAAGTTACGGATGCTCCTCAAAGCACCCTTCTTCACGATTAATGATGAACTGATCGCGTTCAAGAAAAATAGATTCTACGTTCCTGAAGACTACTTCACCGTCGAGTTCCAATTCGAAAATGAAGTAAGACAAGCCTCACATTTAGTCGTCCAGGGCACTTACGGTTGGTCGAATCGAATGATAAGGATTGATTGATTTTGAAAATAGACCAGGTCAACCGTCCACTTATCTAACCCGTAGCTGGGCTCCCGTACCTATAAGATAATAGGTCCTATCATTTA
>JBCCXG010000775.1:0-3187 GCA_039191945.1 Bacteroidota bacterium | reverse complement strand
GCGGTTGGCGTCCTCATTCTCGTTGGGCATTTCCTCAAACTGGGCGCGACAAAAGACTTTAAGACGAGGTACGATTACATCAACATGCATGAGATCAACTTGCTGTGGTACGGCACGCTGTTGCTGCTCATTGGGCTTACGTTGCTCGCTAATACCTTGGTGATCAACACGAGTTGGTTGTGGTTCTTTGTACGTTTGTTCGTCAGCATCATGATGGCCATGATTGTGGGCGTCGTCGTCCAAAATATTCTCAAGTTCTACTATCCATTCTTCATTGAAAAGCGTCTGAAGCGTTTGCGGTACACACCTCGGATGTCTCCCGATGGTCGCAAAATGAAGCTGCTCAGTGAGGAGGAAGAAGACGTCTATCTGGATGAAGGGATGCAGGCTGAGGAAGATGCCTTCTCCGTGGATTATGATGTTTGGATCGATGAAGTCAGTGGCTTCACGAAGATCGAGAAATACAACGGTCGCCTGCACGCTTTGCAGTGCCCTGAGTGTAACTACCAAACCTTACGGGTAGACCGGGAGGAAGTTATCCAGCCTGCGTCTGAGACGGAAGAAGGTGAGCTAATGAAATACTTCACCTGTGGCTATTGTGGCTACAAAGAAAGAAAATCCTTCACGATCGCGCGAAAGCGGGAAGAAGGCACTGCGGCATAACTAACCTAACCTACGCTCAAAAGAACCTCGCCATAAGACGAGGTTTTTTTATGCCCAAACTTCCGAGCCATGGAAGCACATCCGGGGAGGTACCCCCCTGAGCATTTATTCATCTAGCCCGTGCCCTCAGGAGTCAAAATGGCGAACGAGCACCAAGCCAGCGGCTTTTCTACACTTCATCGGAGGGAGCCAAGGTGTCAGTTCGCTTTGCAGGCCCGTAGATCACACGTCCTGACCTTGTTTCCGTAAACGCACCTTGGTCCACGATGACCGCACCATTCACGATCACGAAAGGTAGCCCTTCGGGATATTGGTGCGGCGCCTCAAATGTAGCTTTGTCCACCACTTTGTCCGGATCGAAGATGGCAATGTCAGCAAACGCACCTTCCGCAATGACGCCCCGGTCGGTGAGACCCAGGCGTTGCGCGGGCAAGGAAGTCATTTTTCGTATGGCCTCTTTGAGCGGCAATAGCCCTCGATCCCGGCTGTAGTGACCCAAGACGCGGGGATAAGTACCATACCACCTTGGGTGCGGATGACCCATGCCAGGTCTCACCAATCGACCATCCGAAGCGATCATGGTCATGGGGTGCTGCATAATTCGGTCCACATCTTCCTCGCTCATGGCAAAGTAGATGCAAGATGCCCCACCAGCAAGCTGTGCCTCGATGACAAGCTCCGCGCCATTTTCTGCGGTAGGGGCAAGGCCTCGGCTTTCTGCCCAATACTTCAGCGTTTTTCCTTCCAATGCTGGATTCCAATCCACTTTTGCCAATTGGATGCGCGCCAGGTCCCCTCCTCCGCGATCGTTGAGGATGTTGTAGACGATGCCCCGATGAATGCTATCACGCAACACAGGGTCCAGGGCACGTCTTATGAAAGCACGGGTGCCACCTCCTCGAGCCCAGGCTGGGATGAGGACCGAGATCCCCGTATAGCTTGCGATATAAGGATACTGATCCATCATAATATCCAACCCTGCATTTCTCGCAGAATCGACCATACTCAGGGTCTTTTTGCTGGCCCCCCACATGGGCTGACCGATGGCTTTGTGGTGCGTCAAGACTACCGGAATTTTGGCATCCTGACTGATCATAATGGCTGCCTGTACTGCCTCGATCAGCCCCAAACCCTCTTCTCTAAGGTGTGAAGTGTAGATGCCGCCCTTCTCCGCTGCCACCGCGGACAGAGCAATGACCTCCTCCACGTCGGAAAAGGCACCTGGTAGGTATTTGAGTCCAGTGGAGAGACCAAAGGCCCCATCCTCCATGGCTTGCGCTACCAGCGTTTTCATTTGCTCCAACTCCTCATTCGTCGGGGCGCGGTTGTCGAGGTACATGACATTGCTCCTAATCCTGTTGTGTCCCACCAGGTAGGCAATATTCATTCCCAGGTCTAGCTGCTCCAGCGTGTCAAAGTGAGCGCCAAGAGGGTAAGGTCCCCCGCCGTCGGGTCCACCCACCGCCAGTGTCACACCTTGGCGTACGTGACTCTCTGCATCCGGCATTTCCAGAATCGGATCCAAATGGGTGTGTAAGTCAATGAACCCCGGTGCGACCACGAGTCCCTCGGCCGGGATTTCTCTCGCCGCCTCAGCTCTCGACAGGTTTCCGATCTTCACGATCTTATCGCCATTGATGGCCACATCAGCGATGATGGGCTCGTTTCCCAGTCCGTCGTAAACCTGCCCATCCCGGATGATCAGATCATAAGTCTTTGTTTCACAGGAGATAAAGCCAACAAATGCAGTGAGTAGCAGTAGGTTTCTCATGATATGAAGCTAATCGATTTCTGTCGGATGGCTAATGGCCTCGCGGGCTAAAACTAAAAGGTGCCAGTCTTTCCCCCATCAATTGGGATATTCGTGCCCGTGATGTAGGAGGCCTCCGCACCACATAGGAAAACAGCCAGACTTCCGATTTCTTCGATTTGACCAAAGCGTTTTGCCGGGACCGATTCCTGCATTTCCTTAGCGATATCATCATAGGTCCGGCCTGTTTGTTCACTTCGATTTTGTACAATTTGCTTTAGCCGTCCGGTCTCGATGAATCCGGGCAGGATATTGTTTACCGTGATCCCTTGGGCGGCAACTTCCATAGAGAGCGTCTTTGACCACGAGGCCATGGCGCCCCGCACGGTATTACTTACGCCAAGCCCGTAGATGGGGATTTTCACCGAGGTGGAGATCACATTTACGATCCTGCCATAGCCCTGGCCTTGCATGTGGGGCAGTGCTGCGGTACTCAAGAGGTGAGCACATCGCAGTTGCTGCGTGAGGGCCTGCTCAAACTTGCTCCAGGGCTCAGCGTGTACTAAGCCTGGATCGGGGCCTCCTGTATTGTTGATGAGGATATCAACAGCCAGGTTTTTCAACCGATCGGCAGCTTCTTCGAGGTCACTGACTTTGGATTGATCCAATACCAGATAGTCATGAGGCCCGTCGGGAAGCTCGGATTTCAGTTGGGTGAGTCTGGCTTCATTTCTCGAGGCCAAAGTAATTTTTGCACCACTTTCCGCAAGGCGC
>JBCCXG010000774.1:0-3189 GCA_039191945.1 Bacteroidota bacterium | reverse complement strand
TCGTGATCGAGGAGCTCCTCAAGGATCACATTACAGGTACCAAATTCTCCTTTTTCGTAATAGAGATGGGCCAGGCCGGGCTTTCCTTCTTTTCCTTCGCTTCTACGAATGACTTCCTGATACTCAGCTTCTGCTTCATCGAAGCGTTCCAGGCGCAATAGCGTGTCTGCAAGGTGCAGCCGCAGTGGCACATTATCCGGCGAAAGCTGTAGTGCCTCTTTCAGATGTACTATCGATTGATCGTCCACTAAATCTGAGATTTGGTCGTTTATTGTCCCTAGTTCAGTTGTCTTGTAATCATACAAACATCTGGTAAATAAACGACTAAACAAAGCATCATTGTACGCCATCGTACTGATGCAGGCTCATTTGGGGGTAGAGCGGTTTTTCACGTGCCAGGACGGGTAAGCGAGATTAGGCTAGTTTGGACACAAGAAATGGGCAATACTTAACCGTTAGGTGAATCAAGTTTGTCTCATTGCCACGGTCTTTTGGGCTGGAGACCACTTCGATCTGGGCCGATAGTAGGCCAGGCACGAAAATCATCGTTAAGTTTGACGCTTCCCAAACTATGAATCTATGCGTCTGGTCCTGGCATCGCTCCTATTGATCTGCATAAGGTGTGATCTTTTCGCTCAACGAGACTTTTCTGACTCCGAGATTACCAAAGTTGTATTGCTCGGGACTGGCAACCCCAATGCAAACCCTGAACGATCGGGTCCGTCTGTAGCCATTGTGGTCAACGATACTCCTTACATCGTTGATTTTGGCCCAGGTGTCATTCGACGGGCCACTGCGTTATCAGAGCAGTATGGAGGCCCAATAGCTGGATTGGCCGTTGAGAAAATCAAACGTGCTTTCCTTACGCATCTGCATTCGGATCATACGACCGGTTATCCCGATTTGATTTTGACGCCTTGGGTCTTGGGTCGTGACGAACCCTTAGAAGTTTACGGTCCGGAAGGTCTCTCCGAAATGACCTATCATATCCTCAAAGCTTACGATACGGACATCAAGTACCGCCTGTATGGCCTTCAACCAGCAAATAATCAGGGCTGGAGGGTCAACAGTCACGAGTTTACCCAAGAGGGTCTTATCTATGAGGATGAGAATGTGGCAGTAGAGGCATTCCCGGTTCCCCACGGTTCTTGGCCTAATGCATGGGGCTTTCGATTTCGAACGCCGGACAAAGTAATTGTCATCTCCGGTGACACGGCGCCTTCCGAAAAGATTATCGAATACGCTAAGGGCGCAGACATACTTGTTCATGAGGTCTATTCCCAGGCAAAGTTTGAGCTGAAAAATGCCTTCTGGAAAGCTTACCATGCCAAGAACCACACCTCTACTTACGAACTCGCTGATATTGCAAATGACGCAAAGCCCCAGTTGCTGGTACTCTATCACATCCTTTTCTGGGGTGCAGATGAGGATGACTTCGAGCGGGAGATAGCCGAAAAATACGATGGTCAGGTGGTGGTGGGCAGAGACCTGGATATCTTCTAATCGTGCAGAGAGTTATCTAATTGCCCGTCACGGGTGCTTCAAATGGTGCCGAGGTATGTGTTGAGCCCTTCAAACACGGATCCCCATCCATTGTAAAATCCCATCTCCTCTTGCTGCTTGCAGTAAGCTTCCGTGGGGTGGATGACTTTGAAAGTGAAAGCGGTTTGGTCGCCGTCGTCCTCAAACAAAGCAATCAGTGTGACGCCTTCGGTCATGGGAATGAAGTTGGCAGTCGTTTCGATTCGTTCGCGGGGAGTAATCTTTGAATAGGTACCGTAGCTGATGAAGTCTTGCCCGTTGGGCATTTGCAGGGTGTATTCCCACTCACCACCTTCGGTAAAGTCATGCTTCTTGATCTTGGTCTTCATCCCAGCCGGTCCCCACCAGTGGGCAATGTGCTCGGATTCAGTCCAGGCGGCCCACACGAGATCCCGAGGTGCGTCGAATAGGCGATTCAGCGTGAGCGTACGTCGCTCGATATCACTTGTCTGATTCATCATTATTAGTTTTTGATTTAATCTCCTTCAGATAGGCTTCGAACGTGTCCAGCTTTTGTTCCCAGAGAGGGCGGTGCTGGCTGACCCACTGTGATACTCGACTGAGCTCCTGCGGTATGATCACGCAATGCCGCTCTCGGCCCTTTTGCATCATTTGCACCAGGCCGCACTCTGTCAGTATTTTGATGTGTTTCGAAATCGCCGGGCGACTCACGTCAAACCGATCGGCCACCTCATTCACCGTTCGGGGAGCGTCGGCGAGCAAGTCAATGATGTCCCGTCGGATAGGATCTGCGATGGCCTGAAATACGTCTCTTCTCATAATTGCGTAATCGAATGGTTACAATTATATACGTAACTGATCAGTTACGCAAATAAAAGGAGGTATTCTTTTGAAGGGACCGAATAACGCCTACTAAGGTTCCTGCCACGGAATGCTCCCTGTGTTTTGGATGTGCTCCTGCAGCGCACGCTTCAAGTCTTGAAACTCCTTGCTATCGCGAACGGATAACGAATCCGTCTCAAAAGGATCAGCACCTACTTTAAATAATTGCATCGGTTCAAAGGCGGAGTTTTGAAGGATTTTGTAATCTCCATACCTGGCACCATAGTAGGCCTGACCTCCGTATCTTCCTCCCTCTCGGCGTACCCAGAACAAATACCGTTGATTTGTAACTTGATCCTCACCCAGGACGGTAGGGAGCAGGCTGATACCGTCGCTCTTACCTTCGAGGGGCTGCCCGACCAACTCCAACAAGGTTGGCATCCAATCCATCAGTACGCCCACATTGTCGGTGGTCCCAGCTTCGATTCTCCCCTTCCAAAAGGCAAAAGTCGGTACGCGAATGCCGCCCTCAAACATCTGTTGTTTGGCACCCCTCATCGGTTCGTTGCGCTGAGCATACCAGGTAGCGCCGCCGTTGTCTGAGCTGAATATTATGAGGGTATTTTCGAGGAGCTGCCACTTTTCCAGCTCAGCCATCAGACGACCAATGTTGCTATCCAAATGCTCAATGAAGGCCACATTCTTGGCTCTGGCTGAATCGATACCTCTCTCCCGGCTGAAAACCTTGTCCACATAGGAGGGAGGGGGCTGAATCGGAAAGTGGGGGGCATTGTAGGCCAGGTAGAGAAAAAATGGAGTTCGTTCGCCGCGTCGAGCATCCACATAATCTATCGCCCAGTCGGT
>JBCCXG010000773.1:0-3197 GCA_039191945.1 Bacteroidota bacterium | reverse complement strand
TAAGGCTGCCTGCTCGGTATATTGGCATGATGGCATCCAAAATGGAGGCCCTAAGCTCAAGCATCCCGAGGAATGGGACATGGATGAGCGCAGAAGCGGGTCTTTTTGGTTTGGAGATAAGCAGAATGGGTATTTGGACGAGCGCTCCAACAACCCGAGGCTCAGCACTAAGAAATCTGATAAAGCCTTCAAAAAAGAAGGGGTTGTTGAGGAGAAATATCCTCGACTTAAGGTAGGACCCCATATGGAATGGGTCAACGCCATCACGGGTGATGGTCCCACGCCAGGTTCCGATTTTGACTATGCGGCCCCAATGACAGAGGTGGCCTTGCTCGGAGTTTTGGCCCAGCGATTTGGTGGACGTATCGAATGGGATGCTGAGAACATGCGCATCACCAATCGACCTGAGCTGAACGCCTACGTCAAGGAACCTGTACGCAAGGGATGGGAGTACGGAGAAGATCTGTGGACCGCCTAGAGGTAAGTAAGAGCTGTTGCTGGTGAAGCACCTTTGGCTTGTCTTGGCCGTTATTTGTACGTCGCTCCTATGCTTTGCTCAGGAGCCTGATAGGCCCAACATCCTCTGGATCATTTCCGATGACTTAAGTCCTGATCTGGGTTGCTATGGCAGTACGGATGTAAACACGCCAAACATCGATAAGCTTGCTGGGCAAGGAACTCGCTATGCCAAAGCATTTGCTAATGCACCGGTCTGTTCCTCCAGTCGCTCCTCACTGATCACAGGCCTTTATCCGACGGCTATTAACAGCCTGGAACATCGCACCATTGACAAGAGGCCGCTTCCGAAAGGAATTCGCACAATCGTCAGCTTGATGCAAGCGGCGGGCTACTTCTGCACCAATGGCAATGGCCTGGACCTATCCAGGTCTGGCAAGGAGGACTATAACTTTAGTACAGAAGTGAGATACGATGGGACCGACTGGCGGGAGGCTGGAGACCAGCCATTCTTCGCCCAGGTTCAGATCAAATATCCGCATAGACCCTTTGCGATGGACAGTCTTACGCCCATTAATGACCGCACTATTGGTCGCGCACCCTGCTATCCTGATCATCCATTAATACAGGCGGATTGGGCTCGATATCTTGAAAGCGTCCAGATGTTGGACCAGACTGTCGGAGAGATCCTGAGCCGGTTGGAGGAAGATGGGCTGACCGAAAAGACTGTGGTGATGTTTTTCGGTGATCACGGGCGGCCTCATCTCCGTGACAAGCAATTCCTCTACGACGGCGGTTTGAGGGTGCCGCTGGTGATTCGAGGACTCGAAGCCCAAAGTCCAAAGATTGAAGATCGGCTGGTGAGCCTGGTGGACATCGCAGCGACTACTTTGCATCTGGCGCATATCGATGTGCCGGCGTATTTTCATGGCGTATCCTTTCTTGAGGAAAGCCAGCGGACACATGTATTTGGTTTTCGGGGAAGGGCAGGGGATGCGGTGGACGACATCCGAAGTGTTTCAGATGGTCGATATCGATTGATTTGGAATCAGCGGACGCATATTCCTTATATGCAACTCAGTACCTACAAGAAAACCATGTATCCCGCCTATAGCTTGTATTGGTACTTGGATAGCTTGGGCCAGGTGCCTCCTCCCTACAACCAGTTCATGGCCTCCACACGCCCGGTGTACGAGTTGTACGACTCAAATACTGATCCCTGTGAATACCGAAATCTGGCTGGCAGCAAGGACCACCGAAGGATCGAGCAGGAGCTAAAGTCCGCACTGCAGCTTGGGCTTAAGAGCTTCGAGTATAACAATACGGCTGAAGCGCCCGAGACGATCGCACAGGCGAAGGCCTCAGCTGAACGTTACGGCCGTCAAAAGACGGAAGATAGGGGCATTCGTGTGGATGCGAGCTGGTCCGATTGGGTTGAGTATTGGTATCAGCACTACGGAATCGAACCTTAGCCAAAATCATATGTCGTGTCATTCCGCTCAGGGATGGCTATGGCTCATGGATGGTCTCCTCATATTTGTATCAGTAGCCCAAAAGAATTCCGAGTAATGAAAAACCTAAGACTCCTGTTACTTGCCGTAGGTGTCGCATTGATACTTTTTGGTTGCTCTTCGGAGGAGCAGCAGTCCCCGGCGGTCGAAGACCAGCCCTTTCCCTTTGTCTTACCGAAGGAGAAACCTGACTTTCCACTAAGTCGCGCGCTCGAGCGTAACTACGACAACTACCTGGCACCTCGACCGGAGGACAACGAACTCTACAGCCAGTTCAAATACACCGAGCTGCAAGGCTTCAATTACAACAATCACGACGGGACCATTTCACGTCGCGATCCCTCAAAAGTGATCTTCGCCAATGGCCAGTACTACGTTTGGTACACGCACCGCGAAACACCCACACCTCCGAAAGGAGCCGACGCGAGCAACGATACGATCCCATCAACAGATTGGGATCTGGCGGAGATTTGGTACGCGACGAGTGAGGATGGCTTTGCATGGGAAGAGCAGGGGGTGGCGATCCCACGTCCACCTAAGCCTGCGGTCGGTTGGCGGTCGGTGAGTACGACAGATATCCTCGTTTTTGAAGGCAAGTATTACCTGTACTACCAGGGCTTCATGGAGGCGAGTGGCAAGCGCGGCGATGACTGTCCGGTGGCGGTTTCATACGCGGATTCCCCCGACGGCCCATGGACGCCACACAACGAGATTGTCATACCTAATGGAGGTCCGGGCGAGTGGGACCAATATTCTATCCACGATCCGCATCCGTTTGTCTACCGGGACAAGATCTACCTCTATTTCAAATCTGATTTTGATGGAGACCCTCGCCTGGTGCGTATGCAAGGGCTGGCGACAGCTGACAATCCCTTGGGCCCTTTCACCAAGCACCCGCTCAATCCGGTCATCAACTCCGGTCATGAAACTGCGCTTTTCCCCTTCAAAGAAGGCATGGCGGCGATGGTCACTCGCGATGGCAATGAGCACTATACGATGCAGTATGCGGAGGATGGTGTCAACTTCGAGGTCGCGTCGATCGTCTCGCTTTTGCCCATTGCGGCGGGCGCATTTATCCCAGACGCCTTCGCCAACAGCGGGGATGGTAGGGGCATTACCTGGGGCGTTTCCCACTTGACCAATGCCACCACGTGGGATCAGAATCATTCGATACTGCTGCGTTTCGATTGCGATCTGAGCCTCGACCTCCATGACCCCGACATGAAGCAC
>JBCCXG010000772.1:0-3205 GCA_039191945.1 Bacteroidota bacterium | reverse complement strand
TCCGCCTTGTCGGTAAATGACCTGGCTGTTTCGATGGTTGCGGGCACTGCCTCAATCGTCTCTACCAGGGAATGGTAGTCTGAGGCGTGGACCTGGGGATTGATAGAATAGACCAGATGATCAACAAGGCCAGAAGGCGTTCGGTCCCGATTCAGCTCGGTAAAGAAGGCATTGGTACCTGCTCCGATTTTTGCCTTGGGCAAGGCGGCTCTGAGTCGGGATACAACCGCGTCAAGGGTGGACGCCTGGGTAGACCGACTTTCGGTATCAAAAACATTGACCGCCCGTACCTCAGCCTCTGGAGAGAGGGCGTCAATAAAGGCGTTGACCTGCTCAGGGGGTCGGATCAGAAAAAGGGCGACTTCGAGCGGTAGTCCCAAAGCGACCGCTTCCTTCTTCGCAACTTCCCAGGCAGGTTCCCAGTCCTCATCCATCTTCACATCCACCAGATAGTGACGGAATCCCAGACCCCGAAGACGCTGCACCTGATCTTCGGACAGCCGTGCTACCTCCGAGGAACGAGATACGCCAAGGTTCGGCTTCTGTCGCACTTCACCATCAAACACCAGCTGGGGAGCAGCGCCGTCGCCCGACCCTGACTGTTCATTGGACGCCTCGACAGACAAAGTGATCTTTTGCAGGATCTTCTCACCTTTCTTGACTGCGGCGGGAAATGGTAGGCTCAGTGGGGTGCAGTACGTCTTGAAAGAATCGTCAATCCAGTTGCGTTGGTCTTCCATTTCAAAGACGTCCCCTTCAAATGCCATTGAACACTTCGAAGAACCCACGGACCACTCCATACCAGCGATATTCTCAAACGGCTGATGGGGGCTGATCAATCCAGGGAATCGGCCTGTGGTTTTGTTACCACCCGGATGAGTGATTTTCACCGGTTGTCCGGTGATCCTCCGGGTGGGGTGTAGGACGGTGAATCCCGCCCTATTCTTCCAGAAATCTCCCCTTGCCTCACCTACGATTTCAAATGCTATTTCCCCTTCCTTTGACCCGATAATGCGGCAATGCCAAACCATGTCGATGCCTCCGTCCATGGTTTCACATTCGTAGCTTAGGGCGAATGAATCGCCGCGGTCATCTATCATCTCATTCGAAAGACGGTAGGTGCAGGTATTCCAGTTGCGATCACGAACGGCATGATTGATCATCCGAAGGACTTCGTGTCCTCCCTGACGGAAGTATCGCAAAAAGCCACGCTGATAGGTAACCGACAGGTTCCCTGCACGCAGCACGCGACCGTGATTCAAAGGAGTCCTTTGCCCCAATTGGAGGATACGCTGCAGTTCGGCCATTGCCTTCACTCAGGTGATCGCCTTGATCTGCTCCATAACGGAGTCGTCTTCAAAGATATCTTTCCAGCTCTCCTTGAAAATAAGGGGCTCACCGATCTTGATCGCTTTCTTTGCCGCGTCAGAGAACTGACCTCCCGGCAATTGGTTGAAGAGCAACGCCAATTCGATATTGACATGGCCTAGAAAGAAATCGTACGCTGCCTCTTTGGGAACACCCTTTGCCACCACGATATCCACAGCCTCCTTCATCTTCGTTACCATGGCTCCGCAAAATGTCTCAGACAAGGCGGGTTCAAGGATACCCATGTCCTTGAGGGTAATTCTGTGAGAGGTGGTAACGGGAGCGTACATAGTTCTTGATAGGGCCTCTCCCACAGCGTAGTGCTTGTCATCCCCCTGGATCAATGCACACACGATGGTTTGCCGCGCCGCAATACCGCCAAAGTAGTCGTAGTGCTTATCCTCGTCGGGTTCCCAGTTGAACACGGAAGGATGAGACGGATGCGCCGCAAAGTAGGCGATATCCTCTCTCGGCGGCAGGGCTCCTGCTAACGGCGCAGCAGGATCGAGGCATACACCCAGCGCACCTGGTTTCATTTGCGGCACATATTGCTCTGCCACTTGCTTGATATAGATATCCGGCACAGCGAATATGACCACATCCGCGTCCGAAATGACTGTTTCGGGTTGGGATACGCTTACGCCAAGCGCCTCGACCCGATCGATACCCTCGGCGCTAACCTCAAGATAGGACATCTCGTAGGCAGAGTCCATGAGGTTCTTCGTTAGCCTTACGCCCATCTTGCCTCCAGCGCCAATCAACGTGACTTTATTCATTTGCTTTCTTTGGTTATGGTTTAATCATGTACCTGACCCCTCAGGACATATTCAAAAAACTTTTCGTTGCCATTTTGCCCGCCCTTGAGCGTGATCTCCATGCCGTCAAATTGCGGGTTTCTGGAGTGTGCGACGCACAAGGGAGCGCCCGGCGCGATCGGACACTTGGCCTCCAAGGCGTAGATTCCCAACGCCCTTGATACATAGCCTGAGGTATCGCCTCCTGCGATCCCCACTCGTAGATGAGGAACCTTATTCGCAATCTCAAAGGCCATTTGGCCCTGACGCTCCGCGATCAGCTCTCCGGCCCGTACATTAAGTCGTGCTGCAGCCTGCTCAGTCTCCCCAATGCTAGGGTCATCCGGACCTAGCGCCGCGTAGAGCACCGGTGTACTTCCTCGCTCAATGGCGTGTAGCGCTCGGGACACGCAGTTCTCCACCTCGCTTCCCGACGACTCTTGATTGACCAGGGCCCCGGTGTCGATCTTGAAGGCCTCATGCCCTCGCTGCTTCATATAACCTACCTGAGTTGCCGTACCCGGAGCACAGCTTCCCGTGATTACGACCATGTGTTGAGCAGCTCCAATAGATTTTGGTATCTGTGGTGGAGTGATCAGTCCCCTTTGCTGCAGACAAAATGCCATGGCATGGTTCATGCCAGAAGCACCCACTAAAAATTGCGTGTCGCCTATATTCTTTTCTAGTAGGAGTTCGCCGACGACCATCATATGATCTCGCGTCAAGGTGTCGAATAGGACGAAGTCTCCCTCGGTCGTGGTCAGTTGATCAAAATACTCATCAACCTTTCCGTACTCGCCCTCGAGTGCAAAGAGGTCCATCAGTTGTACCTTTCTTTCGGTCTGCAGTCCCAAATGCCTTCGTAAGTCACTTTCGTTCATTGGGGTCACGGGGTGCTTGCTCATCGTCGGATGCCGGTCGAGGCGGAATGTGTCCTCCCCTACACGTGCGAAGAGATTGCCAAAAACCACGAACCGGTTAAGGAAGGGTGCGCCGATCACCAAAGGAATGAAACCTGTCTTGAAGTACCTGGATGCGATCTC